>QMQA01000103.1 GCA_003648845.1 Candidatus Aerophobota bacterium | reverse complement strand
TTTCTTACCTGTGGGTTTAATTGGTTTAAGTTCAAGTGCCTTCTTATAATCTTTAATCATATCTGAGGCATATCTCTTTAACCAACGCACAGCCACTGGCTTCCCTCTTTTGCCAAGAGAACAAACCTCCTCACAATGCGCCATGCATATCCTTCCGCATATTGCAGGAAGAGGATTATCCTCAAATATTTTTCTTAAAGATTCATCAGGCTTATCCTCGTAAATCGCTCTGATATAATCAGAGATCTTGAGATGAGCTGGACAAGCATCTTCACACAGTTTACATTCAAGACATCTTGAAGCTTCTTTTTTTGCCTCCTGTTGTGAATAACCAAGAACCTGTTCTATAAATGATAATTTCCTTTTCTCAGGGGGAACTTGAGGCATAGGTACGCGCTCTGGTTCGAACAATGAATATTTTAGATCTGATACAAATCCCTCGTTATTTTCCTTTCGATGCATAAGGCTTGCTTGAAATATAGAATATTTCTCAGCAGATAGGAAATGCTCTTTATCTGTCTTTTCGTCCTTTGCCAGTAAAGTGAAAGTTTTTTTGTCAAAGTGTATATGGAAATAATCTCGGGAGAGTCTCAGAGAGCCAGGGGGGCAGATATCTACACAGAGACCGCAAAAACAGCATCTTCCATAGTCAATCTTGGGACGCTCGTTTTTCTCCCCTGGTTTTGGTTTAATTTCGGTAATCTCCACCATAGTTATCGCCTCGTTAGGGCAAATGTCAGCACAGTTTCCACATCCTGTGCATTTATCCCAATCATTGAGGTGAAAACCTCTGTATCTTGGTGAAGGTTCTTTCTGCTCGAAGGGATATCTTAAGGTCCCTGGCTTCTCAAAAAGATATCTAATTGCTTTAAACGGTCTTAAAAAACTCCCTTTTTTAACTTGTAACTTGTTTCTCATCTGTCTATCTCCGGAGCAACTACATATAAACTTATCATAATATTTCCCACATCAGCAATACTGGCATTTTTTAATAATTTTTCTAAAATAATCAGTCCATGAGGATAAGAAGGGGTTCTGAAATGAACCCTATAAGGTTTATCTTCCCCATTACTTACCAAGTAAAGACCTAACTCGCCCCGGGAAGACTCAACTCTTACATAAGTTTCCCCTTTGGGTATTTTCCATTTAAATGGATTGGGGACTCTGTTATAAACTTCTCCTTGGGGCATTTTCTCAAAACACTGCATTATAATGTGGACACTTTGAATCATTTCATCCCTTATTACCCAGACTCTTGAATAGGCATCGCCATCTTCCCTTGTAGGAATTTCAAAATTTACCTTGTCATATACAGCGTAAGGTTCAACTTTTCTAATATCGTACTTTATCCCTGCTGCTCTTAAAATCTGACCCGTTGCTCCCAACTTTTTCGCCTCATCCTTGCTTATCTTTCCTATGTTTTTTGCTCTCTTGTAAAATAGACGATTGTTAAAAAAAGTATTGTCATAATCCGGAATACAGCTTCCTATGGTATGCAATGTATTTAGAACCCTATCTTTAAATCCCTTAGGTATATCACGTCTTACTCCTCCGGGCCAGATATATATATGATAGACTCTCGCCCCTGTAAGTTCCTCAAAAAGATCTAAAAGGAGGTCTCTATGATACATTGCCCACTGAGCAACTGTATCAAAACCAAGCATATTGGCATAAGCCCAACAGCCAAATAAGTGGGAAGTTAGTCGAGCAAGCTCCAGAACAATAGTCCTTATGTAGTTTGCTCTTTCTGGAACTTCTATCTTTGCCAATTTCTCAACTGCCATCGCATAAACCATCTCCATAGAATCAGGCTCTATTACATTTATTCTGCAAACCATAGGGAAATTCTGTATCCAGGTTCGATATTCCATCAATTTTTCAAAACCCCTATGCAAATATCCTGGGTTTGCGGATGCCTCTATAATTCTATCTCCTTCTACTTTTAAAGTGATGCTGAAATTTCCCACCATTCCAATATGCTGAGGACCAAAGTAAAGTTCAAGTTCTCTTTCTGTTTTCATTTTTTATCTTCTACGAAAGGAATTTTTTCAAAAACTTCCTTAACATATTCCCTAGTATCAAAGTCTTTTCGAAAAGGAGGTATTTTATAATCCCTTTCTAAGAAAAGATGGGTTAACCTGGGATGGCCTTCAAAGTCTACTCCAAAAAGCTCGTGAATCTCTCGCTCATAAGGTTCAGCATTTTCAAAAATTGGGATTATTGTTTTGAATTTTGGCTTTTTTCTATGAATCCTCGTTTTCAAAATGATGTGTCCTTTTCCACCTTTTTCCAAATAGGATCCAAGGATGTAAACCAGCTCAAACTCTTTCTCCTCGATCCAATCCACACAGGAGATAAGCGCTAAATGATTGTATCCTTTATCTTTAAGGAATCTTAAAAGGTTTAAAACCTGCTCTTTCTTAGCACTTATAATTAACTTGGTATCTTGAGCAATATTTACCTTAATTTCCTTAAAAATTGATGCTATCTCATCTTTTAATTTCTCCATCTTAATTCCCTTCACCTTCTGTTTTTTCCTCATTTATTGGATATAGGGGTGGCCATTCAAGTTTCCCAAATAGTCTTTCCTGGTTGTGACGATAGTATTCATAATTTTCTTTGTATCTTTTATACCCAGTTGCCATTTCTTTATCTATCATAGTCCAGAGATGAGTTACGGCGATAAATATTGCTTCAGGTCTTGGCATACAACCAGCTATCCAGCCATCCACAGGGATATATTTATCCAGGTGCTTAATTGTATTGTAGGAGTCCCAGTACATTCCACCATTTATGGGACAGGAACCGAAGCCAACAGTATATTTTGGATCAGGCATTAGCTCATAAGTTCTTATAATTGCCTTTAAGGTCTTTAACGAAACGTACCCTGTAATCAGGAATAAATTGGCCTGTCTGGGGGTGGCTACAGGGATAACTCCAAATCTTTCTGCATCCCACCTGGAAGTTATAACCGGTGGAATTTCTATAATTCCACATCCAGTGCAAAAATAAACTGCCCATAAGGAATATTTTTGACCCATCTTATCAGGAGTTTTTAGCCACTTTTTTATGTTTGTCCTATCCATTTAAACTTCCTTTTATTAAATTATCCTTGCTATAATTAGTCCTGCTAATGCCAGGATAGTTGGCCATTTCCAGCAGTACTTTATTGCCTGATCAATCCTAAAACGTGGAAAAACTGCATGGATAAAAAGACCGAGTAAAAATACAACAAGCATTTTGACAAAAAAGGTAAAGGGATTTCCTCCACCCAGGAAAAGATCAACAAAAAGCGCGATGACAATAAATATATGAAAGGCGTGTTCGATAGTTGTTAAAGCTAAATATCTTCCTCCATATTCTACTGCTGGCCCTGAGGCGATTTCCTGAGGTGCACTAACAATATCAAAGGGTCTCATCTCGAGCATTGCTGGCAGGATCATAAAATAGGCTATAGCAGGAAGTGGGAGGTGAATTATACCCCATAAAGAACTTTGTTGAAATCCTACCACTTTAACTAATGATGTAGTTTTATAATAAGTCATAACTGCCAGAATAGAAAATAGAAAAGGAACCTCATATCCAAGAGAGAGCATCATTTTGCGGGATATACCTATACTAATATTTGGATTAGCCCCCTCACCTCCACTTAAAGCAATACCAAGGGGAACAAGAAGCATAAGATAAAGAACAACAAGGAAATCACCAGATCCAGAGAGGGGAGCAATCTCTCCAAAGGGAATAAATAAAACCAAAATAATTGAGCCAGCTAAGGATAAAATAACACCCATATCAAATAATTTTCCATGAGAGATGCTTTCCTGGTTAATTAGCTTAATAACATCAATGATAGGTTGATAAATTGGCGGACCGTATCTCCTGTGGATTCTTGCAATTATTTTTCTTTGAAGGCCCAGGAAAAATATACCAATTATAAAGGCCACTATAGGAAGAACAATTATCCATACAGCTTTTATCACCATAGCCCCCACCCTAACTTAACAAAAATCAAAAAGGCTAAGAAAAGGAGAATATACAAAGCATAGGTATTTACATTTCCTGTATAAATTTGTCTTATAATCTGAAAAAAGGACTTGCTTTTTTCTACCAACCAGCAGTAAAAATCATCCACCACATCGTGAAGGTAAGGCTCGATTATTCTATAAAGCTGATCGTAGAATCTTACACTATACTGGTATCTATCTTTGGGTACAAATG
Organism: Candidatus Aerophobota bacterium; assembly: GCA_003648845.1. The sequence goes on along the minus strand of QMQA01000103.1, from coordinate 1,269 downwards.
AGCCAGCGGCATAGCTATCATATTGATCAACTTTTTTTGATTTTGTTGACAATGAGAATACAAAATAAATAAATACTGTAGCTACTACTACTGCAGCAAGGATATTGATCATATTCAGTTCTCCAATCTCCTTAGGGATACCGAATATATGTATAGAAAGAGACCCTATGCCAAAAGATTTCTCAATTTCAGAGATTACCTTTAAAGGAATCCCAGGTAGAATGCCAAATAAAACGATAGCTACGGTTAGAAGAATCATGGGAAGCTGCATTGTCCAAGGAGCTTCCTTTATATCTTTGTATTTTTCTGGAAGTTGTCCTAAAAATATGTTATGCAAGAATTTGTAAACTGATAAAATTGTTCCCCACGTTCCTATAAGTGCAATAAAGGCTAAAAATGGATGAGCTTCTAAAACCAAGGTTTTGTAGATTAACCATTTAGAAACAAAACCATTAGTCAAGGGAACGCCAATCAGACCAGAGATACCAGCCAGGCCTCCAATAAAAGTAACTGGCATCTTTTTAATCAATCCACCTAATTGATTTAAATCTCTCACTCCACCAGTTCGGTATTCCACCGCTCCGGTAACGAGGAAAAGCAATGCAATATAAATGCAATGATTTAAAGTATGGAATATTCCACCCGCAATCCCCAGAGTTGTACCAAAGCTAATACCTAAAATCATATATCCTCCCTGCCCGATAGCATGCCAGGCTAAAAGCCTCTTGTCATCGTCTTGGAGGAGAGCAATGAAAGTCCCAATAATTATGGAAATGGCTCCAATCCAGCAAAAGATATAGTTAAAATTTAAAATTCCATACCCTAACTTATGAAGAAGATTTAATCCTGCTATACCATACATAACTAAGACAAATCCATACACTCCCATTCTCACTAATATTCCTGAAAGGACCGCTGAAAAAGGAGATACTGCTTCAGAATGGGCATCAGGAAGCCAGGTATGAAGTGGCCAGATTGCATTCTTAATACCAAATCCAATTACAAACATGATTAAAAGGAAAAGGATATACCCAGGTGAGGCAGATTGAAGCAGGGAAACCAAACTGGAGAATTTTAATGTTCCATAAAATGCATATAGAGTAACGATAGCAAATAGCATAGCTATTGAGCCAACGACTGACATAACAATGTATTTTAATCCAGCATCTACTGCCTTTCCTCCTTTATAACTTATTAGAAGATATGTGCTCCAGCTCATTATCTCCCAAAAAATATAAAAGGAGAGAAAATCAGCACTGAATACAATAC
>QMQA01000102.1 GCA_003648845.1 Candidatus Aerophobota bacterium | reverse complement strand
TGCTGGAACTGTTCTCTTGTTATCTCTCCTTTAGCATAACGCTTTTTCAATATTTCAAGAGGTGATTCTGAAGGTATAGGACTTGGGGTTTTTAACCCTTGGACGATTTTTTCCAGCTGACCTTCCCAGAACTTGTGAGTTTCAAAATGAACGTTGGGGTCCTGGAATAAAACATAGCTCCACCACAAAGCCCATACAAGATTAACCCCGGGGATTATCATTAAAATAATGTAAAGAACCATATTTCTTGGAGGAAGAAGCTGGAGGGGTGCGGGATGGAAGGAGAGGTTTTTTTCTTTTAGTTTCTCTGAGAGCTGATAGAAAAATTGGATCTCTCCCTTTTCGTGGATGTAATAGTCCATGGTAAGCCAGTACCATGCCACAAGAGTTAGTACAATACCTACCGGGATGAGAAGGTAGCTAAATACAACCCAGAGTGCAAAAAAACTCGTACTTCTTGTCTTTTCTCGTATAGAGAGCTGAATCTCACCCCCACTCCAGGGATGAAAATCTATACCATGTTTTTCTTTTAACCAGTGGATAAGGCTTTTTTTGAGAGATTTAATTCGTTCAATATGTTCGTTTCTCCTTTTGTAAAGTTGCCACTGGTACCACCAGAAAACAATTGATAATATAAGAGCACCAATTATTAAAGCTAACATCCAACCTGTCATGTATAAAAAATAGGAGGAAGGAGGGAAGGAGAATCTATAGTTAAAGTAATACCCTTGACTGCGGAAGAAATACCACACCCAATGCATTCCCATCAAAATAGTCAGGGTTAATAAAATACCTGTCAGAATAAGGATTGTAATTACATAAACAGCAAAAGAAAGATGCTTATCTGTTCTTTTCCTCTGGTTAAGTTCTGGAACAGGAGTGATCATACTCTCTTCTGGCATAAATTTCTTTTGTAAAGCATACTTTATCTTACCACTAAATAAGAAAATGACAAGCAAGATTTTGCTTTCCCTGGATTAATTTTCCCGCCTGCTCCACTTCCCATAAAAGGAAAAATGTGCTAAATTAAAAAGTAATACCTCATATTGCAGGAAGGATATGGACGCAATTGAAATAATTAATGTATCCAAAAGGTTCAAAGAAAGAGGTAAAGATATCCTGGCTCTTGATAGCGTGAGTCTTCAAATTAAAAAGGGTGAGATATTCGGGCTTCTGGGGCCAAACGGGGCAGGAAAGACCACCCTTTTAAACATTATTCTGGGAATTCTTTTGCCGGATAAAGGCCTGGTTAAAGTCATGGGTCAGGATATACACAGAAGAAGGAATGTGATGGAAAAGATAAATTATGTATCAGGAGAAACAAGATTCCACTGGGTTCTTACGATAAGGGATATACTTAACTTTTACGGTAGATCTTATGGTGTTCCGAAAAAGATACTTGAAGGAAGAATCAACAAATTGCTTTGTTTTTTTGGTATCAAAGATATCGCTCATAGAAAATTTGACTCACTCTCAACAGGGGAGAGGACGAGACTAATATTTGCAAAAGCTCTTTTAAACGAGCCACAGATTCTGCTTTTTGATGAGCCCACTCTGGGGCTTGACCCACAGATAGCAATAAAGGTGAGAGAAGAAATTGCCAGAGTGAGTCGGGAATTTGGAACAACTATTCTCCTGACAAGTCATTATATGCAAGAGGTTGAGCAGCTGTGTGCAAGAGTTGCCTTCATCAATAAAGGAAAGATACTGGATGTTGGAAGTGTAGAAAAAGTAAAGAAAAACAAATGTCCAACATATGAGGTTATAATAGAGGTTAAAAATATTAAAGATTTTAACCTGCTCAGAAAAAAAGGATTTAAGATAAGGGGAACAAAAATATACGCAACCCTTTCCTACAAAGAGAATCTGGGAGAGATTCTGTCCTTTCTTTTCAGAAATGGCTATAAGGTTATCGACCTTCAGATTAAAAAGGCAACACTCGAGGATTATTTTATAAAAAGTCTGGAAGAGGAAAAATGAGGTGGTATAAAGTCGTAGCTCTTATCTTCAGGGATTTCATAATATTTACTCGATCTCGCTGGAGACTGGTGGAATTTTTTTATTTCCCTGTAACCACTGTAATTATCTGGGGATTTTTTGCTCTCTATACAAGAGAGTTTGCGAGAAGTGCCGGCCTTATGGTACTTGTTATTAATGTTTTCTGGAGCTTCTCCTACATCTGTCAGAGCACCATTAATCTTCAGATGAATGAGGACATCTGGAGTGGGAGTTTAAAACAGGTACTTGCCTCAGGTATTTCCGAGTTTGAATATATACTGGCAAGAATTGTCTCCTCTGCTGTCATATCCATTATTATTATGTTCATCATGCTGGTTGTAACCTGCTTTTTTGGGTTCTCAATTAAGGGAAAATTCAATACAATTTTGCATTTAACCGGTATTACTTTAATTGGTTCTGTTGCCCTATCAGTTGTTATTGCTGCTTTCATAATTTTTCTTGGCAGGGACTATGCATTTTTAGCCTGGACTATCTTGCAGCTTTTTGTTCTCCTTTCAGCTCCTCTTTTTCCGGTGGATATTCTTCCCACTCCTCTTCAGTGGTTAGCTCAGGTTATGCCTTTTACCAGGGTTTTTGCTGCTGTTAGGAAACTTGTAAGTGAGGGCAGTGTAGCATCTTCTCTTCTTGTTGATGCTCTGGAAATTGTTCTTGTTTATCTTGCCCTCTCTTTTCCCCTTTATTTTCTCGCTTTTAGAAGGGCAAGGAAGGTGGGCAAACTTGCAAGGATGACTTGATTCGTCTCTATATTGATATATTATAAAAATGTTAATGGACAAAAGAAAAATTTGGTTTATAAAACAAACTGAAACTACTTCTTTAGGAGGTAGTTTTAATGGGAGATATAACCAAAGAGGAGGCTAAAAAAGAGATAGAGAGGTTGCGGAAAGAAATCCGCCACCATGACTACCGCTACTATGTACTTAATGAGCCGGAGATCTCTGATGCAGAGTACGACAAGCTAATGCGTCGACTTCAGAAGTTAGAGGAAATGTTTCCAGACCTCACAACTCCTGACTCTCCCACTCAGAGAGTAGGAGCTCCTCCAAAGGAAGAGTTCGGTACGGTTAGACATTCTATCCCTATGCTGAGCCTGTCCAATGCCTTTGAGGAAAGTGAAGTGTATGATTTTGATAGAAGAGTTAAAAAAGGACTTAATGGAGGAAAACCCGAGTATGTAGCAGAACCAAAGATAGATGGTCTTGCGGTAGAAATAGTTTATGAGAGAGGCATGATGCGGGTAGGCTCAACCAGAGGAGATGGAGAGGTTGGAGAGGATATAACAGAGAACCTGAAAACTATAAGGTCTATACCTCTCAGGCTAAGGGAAGATGAGCTTCCAGCGCCGCAGTTGATAGAGGTAAGGGGAGAGGTTTATATGAGAAAGGATGAGTTCAGGAAGTTAAATGAGTTGCGGGAAAGAAGGGGGGAGCCTCTTTTTGCCAATCCAAGAAATGCTGCAGCCGGTTCTTTGCGCCAGCTTGACCCTAAGGTAACCGCTTCACGCCCTCTGGGAATTTTCTTCTATGGAATAGGTAAAGTGGAGGGAAAAGAGTTCCAGAGCCACTGGGAGGTGCTTCAAACTCTTCGCAGGTGGGGATTTACCATTAATCCTTATATTGAACTTTGCTCCAGTATCAGGGAGTGTATCGAATACTTTAACAGGATAAGTAAGATAAGGGAAGAGCTGGAGTATGAAATAGACGGGGTGGTTTTCAAGGTAAATCAACTTGAGTATCAGCGGAGGCTGGGCGAGATATCCCGCAGTCCTCGCTGGGCTCTGGCTTATAAGTTCCCCTCCATCCAGGCTACCACCAGGATAAAAGATATAAAAGTTCAGGTGGGACGTACAGGAGCTTTAACGCCGGTGGCTATCCTGGATACCGTTGAAGTGGGAGGTGTCAGGGTTTCCAGAGCGACACTTCACAATCAAGACGAGATAGAAAGAAAGGATGTAAGAGTAGGAGATACTGTTCTGGTGCAAAGAGCAGGTGATGTAATTCCTGAGGTAGTTAAGGTAATAAAAGAGAAAAGAACAGGAGAGGAGAAAAAATTCAAACTTCCCTCTTACTGTCCGGTATGTGGAACCAGAGTTAGCCATCCTCCAGGTGAGGTTGTAGCTCGTTGCCCCAATATATCCTGTCCAGCGAGATTAAAAGAGAGTATTAAACATTTTGCCTCCAAGCAAGCTCTTGATATAGAAGGCCTGGGAGACAAAATAGTTGAGGCTCTGGTAGATAAGGGTTTTGTTAAAAGTATATCTGATCTTTATCGCCTCAAAAAGGAAGATTTCCTTAAAATGGAGGGATTTGCTGAAAAATCAGCTCAAAATATGATGGATGCTCTGGAGAAGAGTAAAAAAACCACTCTAGATCGTCTCCTTTATGCTCTGGGGATTCGCCACGTGGGTCAACATCTGGCAAAAGTGCTTGCTGAGCGATATAATGACATTGAATCCTTATCAAAAGCATCTGAGGAGGATCTTTTGCAGATTCCAGAAATAGGTCCAGAGGTAGCAGCAAGTATAAAGGATTTTTTTAGCAGGAAGGAGAACCTTAAAGTTATCCAGGAATTAGAAGAATTAGGAATAAGATATGAGAGGAGGAAAAAACCTGTTACAGGCAAACTGGAGGGTCTAACTTTTGTATTTACCGGTGAGCTTGATAATTTCACCAGAGAAGAAGCTAAAGATCTGGTGGAAAAAGAAGGAGGTAGAGTATCCTCCAGTGTAAGCAGAAAAACAGGTTATGTTGTTGCGGGAAAAAATCCTGGTTCAAAACTGGATAAAGCAAGAAAATATGGAGTGAAGGTACTTAGCGAAGAGGAATTTATCAAGCTTATTTCATAGACCGGACAATTTTCATCATTTCCTCAACAGATAGCTCTCCCATCAGCACAAAAGTTATACCTTTTCTACTCCATATAAGGGTATTGCCAAAGAGGCTCTGTCTGACTTTCACTTTTATACTTCCGAATCTTATCCTGTGGTGAGGCTGCGTCCTTACATTTACAAGAGGGCTCTGGGTTAATTTTGTTTAGACATAAAAAAAAGTTCATTTAAAATAACAACCTCTCCGGCGCCGGAGAGGTTGTTATTTTATTAAAGCAGAACTATTCTATATATCAAAGCTTTCAAAGTGTAAGGTTTTCCTCTATTTCTCTTGGAGTTATATCAAGGCGATAATTTACCCATTCTTTTAATTTGGTCTCTATTATTTTTCCCACAACTTCCTCCCCCAGTACTTCTTTCAACAGAGTGCTATTTTCAGCCTCTTTTATAGCTGTATAAAGATCATGAGGAAGAGACTGTATTTTTTGCCTTTCTCTTTCAACTTCAGACATAGTATAAAGGTCCTGATTTATAGGTTCAGGTAAAGGATATTTATTATCAATCCCTTTGAGTCCCGCTGCAAGTAAGACGGAAAAGGCAAGATATGGATTGCAGGCTGCATCGGGGAACCTTATTTCTATTCTGGTTGCAAGTTCTTTCCCCTTTCTGTAGGTCGGCACT
>QMQA01000101.1 GCA_003648845.1 Candidatus Aerophobota bacterium | reverse complement strand
GTAGGGTTACCTCTTGGCTCAGCAGTGGGGGCCTTTCCTTTCCTTCTGGCAGGAAAGATATCAGAGAAAAGGCCAGGGATAGAAAAAGACCTCTTATTTTTTCTGGTAAATATCTTTGTCCTCACCTCACTTTTTTCCATACTTGGCTCCCGCAGCAAGTTATTTGTCCTGGGTGTGGTTATACAGCTTTTTCTGATGCTCTACCTTGTTCTTCTTGGGGCAGGATATCTTCTGTCAAAGAGAGGTTTTTTAAAAAAACTGGTTAAAGTATTTATTTTATTTTCTGTTTTCTCGGGTATTTATGGCACCTTTTTGTATTTTGGCAGGTTTGAGGCAAGGGCAAGAACTCTTTTTACCGGTGAGAACGGTCTTGGGACAGTGATGATCCCTGCAATTATCCTTACCTTAGCCTGCTTTACCCATACAAAAGGTAAGAAGAAGTTATTAGCAGGATTTTCCCTTCTCATCGTATTGATGGGTCTTCTTTTATCGTTTTCCCGGGGAGCCTGGCTGGGTGCAGGTGGAGGACTTTTAACTTACGCAATTTGTCAGAAAAAAGACCGCCTCAGGGTGGCAGCTTTGATAGCTATAGTAGTCCTTATATTTTTTGCCTATCCTCCCCTTGTTTACAGGTTTAACTTGATATTTAACCCTTCTTATCCCTCTAATCAGGAAAGAATTTATATCTTAAAAGCTACCTGGCAGATGATAAAAGATCACCCTATAACAGGAGTGGGGATGGGAAATTATCCTCTGGTTTATCCGGAGTATAAACTCGCAGAAAGCAGGATTCAAAATGCCTCCTTTGCCCACAATATATTTATTCAGATATGGGCAGAAGGCGGGATAGGAACTCTGGCTGCCTTTGTGGGACTTGTTTTTTTAACCCTGATAAAAGGAGCAAGGATGAGGGGAATTGATGATTCCTTTTTGAGATTGGTAAAAACTGTCAGTTTAGCCTCCTTTGCAGGGATTTTAATTCACAATCAGGTAGATTGCACAATCTACTCAATGCATATTGGTCCTTTATTTTTTCTGCTGGCGGGAATAATTTTTTACAGTCATAAATTTGCCCTTCCCCAAAAAAGAGATTAAAATAAATAAGCAAAAGAAAAATGAATATTCTTCATCTTACCCCTTACATGGAGTGTGGAGGAACAGAAAGGTGCATCATTAACCTGATCTGCAGGAGCCTGGAAAATGGGCACAGGGTTTTTCTTGTCTCTCCCGAGGGCGGGGGTTTAAAAAATATCCCAGAGAAGGTGAACGTTTATAAACTGAGAAACTGGAGTGTGGTTAAACCCTTTACCTCGGTTTACGAACTGAAAAAATTGCTCCTGACTGTTCACAAAAAAGTGGATATTATTCAGGTTCATGCATCAGCAGAAATGGCTTATCTTGCAAAAAAATATCTACCAGAGCTCCCGGTCATCTTTACCTGTCATGGATATGATAATTATCTACCCTCATACTTTAATTACTGGCTTGCCTCAAGGTTTTTGAAAAACGTGAACTGTGTGGTTGCGCTTAATCCTCTGGATAAGGAGTATTTCATCCAGGCCGGTGTTGAAAAAGAAAAGGTTGTTTTTATCCCCAATGGCGTGGAAGAAAGATTTTTTAATCAAAAAACCAAAGGGGAAAATAACAAAAAAGTTGTGGGTATAGTGGGAAGACTGGTAAGGCAAAAAAATATTGAATGGGCAATTAAAGCCCAGGCGCGCTGTAGATTCTCTTCCCGGCTCTTAATAGCAGGAGATGGACCTTTGAGGTCTAAGCTGGAGAGGCGAGCAAAGAAACTTGGTGTAGACAGGGAGGTGATTTTTCTTGGTCATAAAGATGAGGTGGAAAAGGTTTATCCTCTTTTTTCCTATCTTCTGGTGTGTTCTCGAAATGAAGCCTTTGCTCTTATAATTCTGGAGGCTCTTGCATCAGGAGTTCCCGTATTTGTTCCGAGCTGGCTTCCTGGATTGGTAAGACTCTGGCAATCAGCTCCGGGTGTATTTGTCTTTAAAAACGGTAAAGATCTTAAGGAGCAAATTGAAAAGGGAAAGGGCGCAGGCGAGAAAGACAAATTGCAGAGCTTTGCAAAGTCTTTCTTGTGGGATAACATATTCAAAAAGTACCAGGAGCTTTATTTTAAACTCCTTACAAGGGAAAGCTCATGACAACTACCAGCAGGCTTTTAAAGTATTTCAGGCCTTACTTAGGATATTTTGTACTGGGTATAGTTTGCACCATAATTGGAACTTTAATTACCCTTGTTGTTCCCTGGGTAATTGGAAAGAACCTGATTGATTCTGTAATTCTGGAGGGAAAAAATCTTTCTCTTTTAAATCTTGTTGCTATTGGCCTGCTGGTGCTTTTTATCATTAAAGGGGGCCTCTCTTATGGACAGACCTACCTCATGTCCCGGGTTAGCTTTGGTGTGGTCACCGACCTTCGCAACCAGGCTTATGAGCACCTTCAGCGTCTTTCTTTGAGCTTTTATAAAAAAAGACGCACCGGTGAGATTATATCCCGTCTGATAAATGATGTGGATGTAATTCAGAACGCTTTTATTAATGAGATGAGTGGCTTCTTTGGGAATTTTCTTCTTCTTGCAGGGGTTCTGGGATTTATTTTTTACATTCACTGGCGCCTTTCTCTTTTCATCTTGATTCTTATTCCTGTTTTAACCTTCACCATAAATAAGTTCAGCCGGTGGATAAAAAAATCCAGCACTTCAATCCAGGGAAAGATGGCTGATATTAGCTCCATCCTGCAGGAGACAGTTGTGGGGGCAGAAGTTGTAAAATCTTTTACCTCAGAGAAAAGAGAAGTTGAGAGATTCCGCAGGGAAAACATAAAAAACCTCCAGTTAAATCTGAAAAGGACCCGTATAGCTGCTGTCCTTACTCCTCTGGTGGAGATTTTAACTCTTGCCGGACTGATTTCCATACTCTGGTATGGGGGAAGGGAGGTTATAAGAGGAGCATTAAGTATGGGAGAACTTGTGGCTTTTCTTGGATATGTTGGTCTGATGCTCAATCCTTTAAGTCAGATAACCCGTTCCTTTGGTGTTTATCAGCATGTTCTTGCCTCCGCAGAGAGGATATTTGAGATTCTGGATACCCAACCTGAGATAAAGCAACTTCCCAGAGCCAAAAAGATGCGCAGAATAAAAGGACATGTTGAGTTTAAAAAGGTTAGCTTTGCCTACGATGAGGGGAATAGAATTCTGGAGGATATTGACCTGGAAGTAAAACCCGGGGAAAGAATAGCCCTTGTGGGACCAAGCGGGGTGGGTAAGACCACCCTTGTGAGTCTTATTCCCCGTTTTTACGATCCAACCTCAGGTTGTGTCAGGATAGATGGGTGTGATATAAGGGATGTTGACCTATCCAGCCTCAGAAAGCAGATAGGTATTGTCTCCCAGGAAACAATTCTTTTCAGCGGAAGCATAAAGGAGAATATTGCCTACAGTAAGGTAGAGGCAACGGATGGGGAGATTATAGAGGCAGCCAAGAGGGCCAATGCTCATGAGTTTATTGTGGCTCTGGAGAAGGGTTACGATACACAGGTAGGAGAGCGAGGAGTAAAACTTTCCGGAGGAGAAAAACAGCGCATTGCTATAGCAAGAGCTATTCTCAGGGACCCTCGCATACTTATCCTTGATGAGGCAACCTCAGCTGTTGATACCCAGTCCGAGATTTTGATTCAGCAAGCTCTTGAGTCTTTAATGAAAGATAGAACCACCTTCATAATTGCCCATCGTCTTTCCACTGTTCAGGGAGCAGATAGAATTGTGGTGCTTAATAAGGGGAGAATTGAGGAAGTTGGCTCGCATCAGGAACTTCTCAGCCTGGGTGGCCTTTACGCCAGATTGTATAACATGCAGTTCAAAAGATGATGAGATGGAAGAAAAAGAAGAAAAGATTAAAGCAAGTATAATAATTCCTACCTACAACAGGGCAGATACGATAAAAAAGGTTGTTGAGAGTCTGGTCAATCAAACCTTTCCCCCGGATAAATACGAGCTTGTAGTAGTTGATGATGGTTCTACCGATAATACTGAACAGGTTATAAGGTCAATAAAGACCTCCTGCAGTTTGAGGTATTTTAAGCAAAACAGAAAGGGTGCCTCAGCTGCCAGAAACTGTGGAATAAAAAAAGCCCGGGGTGAGGTTATTATATTTGTAGACAGTGATGTTGTTGTAAATCGATATTTTGTTGAGGAACACGTAAAATCTCACCAGAGAGATGGGATAATTGTAAAAGGGCTGCTGATTAACACCGAAAACATAGATAACCCTGCCTCTGAGAAAATGAAATTAAGCGATATCTCCTGTGCCTTTTTTGCAACAGGAAACGTGTCCATAAAGAAAAAATACCTTTTAAAAGCAGGCTTATTTGATGAAGATTTTAAAGAGTACGGATGGGAAGATTTAGAACTGGGTTTAAGGCTAAAAAAACTGGGATTAAAAGCTATAACTAACAGGCGTGCTGTGGGATATCACTACAGGAAAAAAGCAGTTTTAGCTGATCTTCCAGATCTTTGTGAGAAGGAAAGGATGAGAGGTCGAACAGCTGTGCTTTTTTACAGAAAGCACCCAACCCTTGAGGTTAAGCTGATGACTCATATCAGTTTTTTTTTCTTCGCCCTTGATCGGATGTTAAACGCAGGGGGCTGGATGAGTAAAAAATGGGCAAAGAATCTTTTATCCTGGCTTGAGAAGCATAATTCTCGAATATTATTAAGTTTTTTTATAAAAATGATTACAAGTCACTCTTATATAAATGGGATCAGGGAAGCTATCAATAAAAATGACTGTCAAGCCTTTAAATGAGAAAAAATTTGCATTTATAACCTGTGTTAATGATGAAATTCTCTATAGAAGATGCCTGGAGCATATTGAATCTCTTCATATTCCTGAAGGTTTTTCTGTGGAGAAAATCAGGATAAACGGGGCAAAGGACATTAATGAGGCTTACAATGATGCTATGAGAGGCTCAGATGCCAAATTTAAGATATACCTGCACCAGGATACGTTTATTAAGAACAAGAACTTTCTGAGTGACATCTGTAGAATTTTTACCAGAGATCCTACCATAGGAATGATAGGAGTAGTAGGAGCAAGGCGTCTTCCTTCTAATGGGATATGGTTTAAAAATAACTGGTGGCACTGTTACGGTAAGGTCCTGGAATACCGCAGAGGAGGTATATTACAAAAGATACTGGGACCTTTTAATAAAAGAAAAGAAAGAGTTGTCTTTTTCAAAAAGGTTAAGGAGGAGTTTATGCCTGTAGTAGTCATAGATGGTCTTATAATGGTTACTCAATATGATGTCCCCTGGAGGACTGATTTATATAAAGGATTCCTCTATTACGAAGGTCCTCATTGCATAGAGTTTATAAAGAGGGGTTACAAAGTGGTGATTCCCAGACAGGAAACGCCATGGGTAATGCACTATGGACCAAGGTCTGAAAAAAGCAAGGTTGAACACAGGATGATATGGGAGGGACTTGAGGATAGATTGAACATATTCCGGAAAGAATATAAAG
>QMQA01000100.1 GCA_003648845.1 Candidatus Aerophobota bacterium | reverse complement strand
TTTCTTCCATGCATTTTTTAATTAACTGTCCCAGCAGGTTAATCTCCGTCTTAATTAATGAATGTTTTCCGTGAGGTTTTAATCTTTCAAGAATCAAAATAGCCTTACCCCTCTTTTTAAACTCCGGGGAAGATATCTGCAAACCAAGAGAATCTATTAACCTTAACTGGGCCTGCTTTATGAAAAAATCTTTCTCCTGTCTAAAATTCTTTAACTTTTCGCCAATCTCTTCCGGATCTATTTTCCCCTGATAAAACTCGGTGAGAATAGACTTTAACCTTTCCATTCCTTTTATTCTCTCTCTATCCTCAGGGGTTATTTTAATCTGTTGTAGTCTCTCTCTTGCCAGAGGTGGAAGTTTTTCCTCCCATTTTTCCATCTTCCACCCTCCTTGCCTCATAATTTTATTTAGAACCTCTTTTTAGTTTTCTGGCAAAGTTTCTTATCGTATCACATATTCCCCGGGGTGAAAGATTATACTTAGCCATAACTTCATCATAAGGTCCAGCACAGGCAAAGACATCTGGCACACCCAGTATTTTAATCGGAACAGGGTTAACCTGAGATAGAAACTCACTAACTGCTCCTCCCAGTCCACCTACAGTGCTGTGCTCTTCAACCACCAAAAGGCCAGCTGTCTTTTTAGATGCCTTAAAAATAAGCTCTTCATCAAGAGGCTTAACACAGGGCATATCAATAACTCCCACCCTCAGGGAATCCTCTTTTTCTAAAATTTTTAAAGCTTCCAGAGTATACCATAACGTAATTCCATAGGTAATAACAGTAAGGTCTTCTCCTTCCCGCCAGATTTTACCTCTACCAATTTCAAATTTCTCACCCGTATTATAAAGAAAGGGAACCTTTACACTTCCAAGACGAATATAACAGGGTCCCTGATGCTTTGCAACTTGTCGTACATATCCTCTTACACCAACTGGATCAGAAGGAGCAACAACCACCATACCGGGTAAGGTTCTCATCAAAGCAATATCTTCCAGGGAATGATGTGTTGGTCCAAGACGAGCACTGGTGAGTCCGGAATTTCTTCCCACAATCTTGACGTTGGCAAAGGTATACACAAGATCATCCCTCACCTGTTCAAAGGCCCTCATGGTGATAAAAGGTGTTATAGCACAGAAAAAAGGGATTTTACCTGATAGAGCAAGCCCTGCACAAAAACCAATAACAGACTGTTCGGTCAAACCAAACTCCAGGTATTTGTCAGGGAAAAGATGCTGAAATTCTCTAAGCTGAGCACTTCCTCCTGAATCAGCTGATATAGCTAGAATATTTTCATTTTCCCGCGCAAGCTCAACAACTGCATCTGCAAAAACCTTTCTGGGATCCATCATTGGCTGCATTGGGTCTCCTCCAGTCTTTTTATCTCTGTTAGAGCTTTTTCACACTCTCCAGGAGCAGGTTGCCACTGGTGAAATTTAGGATTATCCTCGGCAAAGGAAAGCCCTTTTCCTTTCACTGTATTGGCTATTATAACCGCAGGGAAGCCCCTTTTAAAAGGAATATCAGTCAAAGCTGTGAAAATCTCGTCAAAGCTGTGACCATCAATTTCCCTCACCTGCCATCCAAAAGCCTTCCATTTTTCTCTCAGAGGATCCAGATTCATAACTTTGGAAGTAGGACCTTGAATCTGCAATTTATTTTTATCAACAATAGCAACAAGATTATCCAGTTTGTGGTGGCTGGCTGCAGCAGCAGCTTCCCAGATTGACCCTTCCGCTATCTCCCCATCTCCCAGGAGAACGTAGACTTTCCAGTCTTTCCTGTCAAGTTTAGCAGCCAGGGCCATACCACCTCCAATAGCAAGACCATGACCTAATGAACCTGTATTTGCCTCAATGCCTGAAAGTTTGTGTCTATCAGGGAGTCCTGGAAAGGGAGAGTCCAGGCTGCCATAAGTGAAAAGTTTTTCTTCATCGAAAAACCCTCTAAGTGCCATTGTGGCATAAAGGGCAAGGCATTTGTGCCCGGCACTGAGAATAAATCTATCCCGCTCATCCCAGTAAGGTCTCTCAGGGTCAAGACGGAGAATCTTGAAATACAGTGTAATCAGAATTTCCACACAGGATAAGGCTCCTCCCAGATGACCACCCTTTCCCTTGCAAATCATCTCCACAACTTTTCTTCTAACATAAGCTGCTTTTCTGGTAAGATCGGCTTTCTCAGAAGAGGTTAATTTAACCATTTTCCACTCCACAAAAGAATAATCTGTGAATTAATATTATATTCCTGCAGGGCAAGCTGTCAAAAAGACTCTTTAGCTTACCTTGAGATGAATTTATCAGCAAACCTGTATCCTTTTTCAAGATCCTCAGCGGTTATCTGTCTGTTCTCAAGGGCACTACTACGATAGGTATAGAGTAAGGATATTGCCTCCTTACGCAAATCTTTCCTCAGCTCCTCTTTTAACTCCCTCTTAAGGTCCTCAATGCCAGCATTAACAGTGGTAGAAATTTTAAATCCAGCGAAAAATACACCTGCTGCCAGCACCAGAACAGCAACCACCAATGCAAAAGTTCCCCATTTTATCTTTTTCTCCTCTTCCATTTTCTCCCTCCTTGAATTTTAATTTTATCCCAAACTACATTCTCTCGGGAGCGGTGATACCCAGAATGCTTAAAATATCCTGTATGGCAATCTTTACTCCCTGTATGAGAAAAAGACGAGCCAGGGTAAGTTTTTTATCCCGGGTTATCACACGATGGCGAGTATAAAAGTAATGAAATGCAGAGGCAAGTTCCTGAAGATGACTGGTAAGATGATGAGGACTAAGAATTTCTCCTGCTTCTTTTACCTGGTCAGGCAAAAGAGCAATAAGACACATTAAATCTTTTTCTTCAGAACTTTTAAGTAGAGAAAGCTCTACCTGTTGTGGATGGGGAAGGGAAAAACCTTTCTCTTTTGCCTTCCTTAAGATGCTACAGATTCTGGCATGGGCGTATTGAACATAAAAAACAGGATTTTCTGGAGTTTGTTTTTTGGCAAGCTCCAGATCAAAATCAAGATGAGAGTCAGCACTGCGAGAAAGGAAAAAAAAGCGAGCCGCATCCTTGCCCACCTCTTCCAGAACCTCTTTTAAGGGAATAAACTCACCAGATCTTGTGGAGGCTGAAACTCTTTTTCCACCCCTTTTTAGGGTTACCAGTTGATAAATCACTATCTTTAATGTTTCCTCAGAATATCCAATAGCCCTGGCAGCTGCCTTCATTCGAGGAACATAACCAATATGATCAGCTCCCCATATATCAACCACCCTGTAAAAACCCCTTTTAAGTTTATTCAGGTGGTAGGCAATATCACTGGCAAAGTAGGTGTATTCCCCATTCTTTCTTCTAAGTACTCTATCCTCTTCTCCCTTTAATATAGCAGAGGTTTTAAACCAGAGAGCACCGTTTTTCTCATAAACAAGATTTTTTCCCCTTAGATAAGACAGAACCCGGAATAGCTCCTTATTGTCATAGATCTCTGACTCAAAAAACCAGCGATCATACCTTACGCCAAACCTCTCAAGATCACCTTTTATATCACTCAAAATTTCCTCTACCACAAATCTGGATAAAAGAGGGTAAATTTTTTCCCACGAGCTTTTCTTCACTTCTCCCATTTTTTGCCTGAAGGCTCGGGCAATGTCCACAAGATATTCACCTTTATATCCATCCTCGGGTAGTTCAACTTCTTCTCCCTCCAGTTGCCTTATCCTCACCCAGAGTGATCTCACCAATCTATTCATCTGTCCGCCTACATTGTTAACATAGTATTCTCTTTGTACTTTAAAGCCCAACTTGTCAAGATTATTAGCCAGAGCATCCCCCAGGGCTGCCGCTCTTCCATGTCCTACATGCAAAGGTCCTGTTGGATTGGCCGAAACAAATTCCACCTGAACCAGCCTCTCCTGCCCCAGAGAAAATCGAGTAAAATCCCTCTCCTCTTGAACTATCTTTTTTAAAGAGATCTGTAGGTGGGATGGGGACAAAAAGAAGTTTATAAATCCTGGAGCAACAAATTCCACCCGGGAGAAAAGACTTTTTCTGGAAAGGGAAGAAGCTAAATCCTCTCCTATTTTTTCGGATGATTTTCCGCTAATGTTGGATAATAAAAAAGGCAGGTTGGTGGAAAGGTCACCCCATTCTTTTTTCTTGGACCTTTCAATCTTAAAAGGAGGCAGCTGACGAGGAAAAAGTTCCTTTGCTGCCTCCTCTATTAAAACCTTGACCAGATCCTTTGTTGAGTTATCCATCTCTTCTATTTTGCGGTCTCAACAGTAACAAACATGGTCCAGGAACCATGACGGACTCTTAAAAGGATAGTATCACCAGGCTTAATTTCACTCATAGCAGCTCTGAAATCATCAAGATTTTCTATCTTCCTTCGATTAACCTGCTTTATTACATCCCCGACGGTTATGCCTACTTTATGTGCCGGACCTTGAGGAAATACCTCAACTATCACCACACCCCTCTCTTCCTCACTTATTCCGTAGCGACCGCGAAGCTCGGGAGTAATCTGCTCAACTTTAATCCCCAGAAGTTTTTCCTCTATGGCTTTTTCAGGTTTTGCCTCTGCAATTTTTTCCGGTTTTGGTGCTGTATAAAGCTCAACATTAATCTTTTTTCCCTCTCTTACCAGAGTAAGATTTATTTTCTCTCCAATCTTAGTTTTGAGAACCGCCTCTTTCAACCCAAGGGGTGTTTCCACCGGAGTGCCATTAACCTCCTGAATGACATCCCCCGGTTTTATTCCCGCCTTCTCCGCCGGAGAGGAGGGGACTACATCAGCCACCAGTACCCCTCTTTCAACATCAAATTTTTCCGCCAGTTCAGGAGTAAGCTCCTGCATGTATATTCCAATCCAGGGCCATTTTATCTCACCGTATTTCACCAGACTTTGAAGCAGAGCTTTTGCCTTATTTACAGGAATTGCAAAACCAATTCCTATTGAACCTCCTGTAGGAGAAAGAATAGCTGTATTTATCCCTATCACCTCTCCATAGATATTTACAAGTGGTCCACCACTGTTTCCCGGATTGATAGAGGCATCAGTTTGAATAAGGTCAGCATAAACTCTCTTTTCTCCTTCACTTCCGCCAGCCTGAATAGCCCTTCCTGTTGCACTGATAACCCCCACTGTTACCGTGGGTTCATACTTTTTATTTAGCTCGGAAAGGGCGTATCCAAACGGATTTCCCAGAGCTATGACCCACTGGCCAACTTGAAGATTATCAGAATCGCCGAGAACCACATAGGGAAAATTATCACCCTCTATTTTTAAAACCGCAATATCTGAGTCTGTATCAGTCCCTACGATTTGTGCCTTATAACTTTCATTGGTAGGCAGGGTCACTGTAATTTTATCTTTATCCACACCATGAATTACATGCTCGTTGGTAAGGATATAACCATCCTTATTTATAATCATTCCTGACCCAAGTCCTCTTTGTTTAAACTTCCTCTG
The DNA here is from genome assembly GCA_003648845.1 of Candidatus Aerophobota bacterium. The sequence goes on along the minus strand of QMQA01000100.1, from coordinate 90 downwards.
GGGAAATTGTTCAAAAAACTTTCTAAAAAACTCATCAAAATCCTCAAAAGGGGGACCAAAAAACCTCTCTCCACCAAAGCCAGGAACACT
>QMQA01000099.1 GCA_003648845.1 Candidatus Aerophobota bacterium | reverse complement strand
GTCTAGAACATTGAATCTGAAATAATACCTCGAAACACTCTCACCAAAAGGAATCTGAGTAACCCTTCTGAAAAAGCTATATCTACTTGGATTGTAACAGTCCCTATTCTGTATCCTCAAGGCTATGTCTACAATATCTGCAACGATTGCACTAGCCGTTGGTCTGGAACCTGCCCCTTTGCCATAATACATGCTTGTACCGAGATAATCTGAATCCACCACTATTGCATTGTTCTCCCAATTTATATAAGCCAGTGGATTATTACTGCTGACAAGGGAAGGATGCACTTTCACAATAATACCACTGTCCACCTTTTCGGCAATAGCAAGAAGTTTAAGAACAAAGCCAAGTTCGCCTGCATATTTAATATCATTTATACTTATTTTGTCGATACCCTCCACAAATACACCGGACAGTTCAACCCATGATTTAAATGCCAGTGAGGCCAGTATAGTAATCTTATGGCTTGCATCTCCACCGGAAATATCAAGGGTCGGATCACTCTCTGCAAAACCCTTTTCCTGGGCTATTTTCAGCGCTCTTATAAAATCTATGTTTTCCTTTGTCATCATTGTGAGAATAAAATTCGTAGTACCATTCACTATCCCCACTATCTTATTGATCTCATTCCCCACCAGGCCTTCAAGAAGGGTTTTAATAATTGGTATACCTCCACCAACAGATGCCTCAAACCCAAACTCAACCCTGTTATTAACCACTGCTTCAAAGATACTCTTTCCATGATGAGCAATAAGCGCTTTATTTGCGGTTACAACATGTTTTTTTCTCTCAATTGCCCTGAGAGTAATCTCCTTCGCTATATCAGTTCCACCAATCAATTCAACAACCAGATCCACACTATCATCATCCAGTACTCTATCCACTGAATCCGTAAATATATCATCAGGGATGCGAAGTTGATCTTTCTTTCGCCCATCCAGATCACAGGCCCATCTCAAATTAATGCGGACCCCAGACTTATTTTCAATATCTTTCTGATGTTCACTCAGAAGTTGATACACCCCTGAGCCTACAACCCCAAGTCCTACTACTCCAATATTAACTGTAGGCATGCTCTATCCCCATTTACAGATTATAATTGTAGGATAAAAATTCCTTGATTTCCTGATAACGTTTCATAACGGGAAACTGCGGAAACTCTTCAATAACATTCTCCGGAGGTCTGAATAGTATACCTCTATCAGCCTCTGCAAGCATCGTTGTATCGTTATATGAATCACCTATCGCCACCACCTCAAATCCAAGTCCTTTAAAAGCCACAACGGCTTTCTTCTTTCCATCCTTTATTCTTAACCTATAATCTACAATATTTCCATCTGCATCTACAATCAGAGAATTACAGAATAGGGTAGGATAATTCAAGTTAGCCATTAATGGCTTGGCAAACTCATAAAAAGTATCAGATAAAATAACTGCCTGGGTTTTCATCCTTACCCAGTTAAGATACTCTTCAGCACCCTCAAGAGGTTCTATTGATTCTATCACCTCCTGAATATCTTTCAATTTTAAATTGTGTTCTTCAAGTATCTTGATCCTTCGTTTCATTAACTTATCATAATCTGGCTCATCCCTGGTTGTCATTTTTAACTCTTCAATTCCGGTCTTAATGGCAAAGTTTATCCAAATTTCAGGAACAAGAACACCTTCCAGATCCATAGCAACTATCAATGGTTTATCACCCATACTACCCCCCGCAGTTCTTTTTGCTCTACCTCAAACTTAGATAATAACAACAATCATTAAAGAGATTTGATATTTGAATTAGGAGTTTTAGAACGTAAATTTAATCCTGAACTAATATGTTTTCTTAGTTAGATAAAACTCAACCCTTCTGTTTCTCGCTCTTCCCTGCTCTGTATTATTATCATCAATTGGCTGTGATTCTCCTCTCCCTTCTGTGGTAAGTCTTTCTTTATCCACATCATGTTCAACGAGATATCTATAAACTGAAAGAGCTCTCTTTTCGGATAACCTCTGATTGTACTCCTCACTCCCAATTGAATCTGTATGTCCAACTATCTTTACTTTATAATTTGGAAATTTTTCGAGAATCTCAATCAGCCTGTCAAGTATCTGGAAACTTTCGGGAAGTAAAGCAGCACTATCGAACTCAAACTGTATACTATTTATCATTATTTTCAATCCATACTCCGTCGGAATTACCAGTATATCGGTTTCAAACTCTCTCTGAACACTTATCTCATTTCCAAAGGTATCCACAGCATACAATTCTGCCACATAGTTTGCTGCTGAATCAACCAGGACCGACCATTTTCCATCCACCTTTTTGTACGTATATGGATCGGGGGGAGTAAAATTGGTTGGCATTGGCACAGGATCTGAATAGCCATTCCATTTTATGGTTGAGGAGTAGTTACCTTTCCCCTCGTATCTTTTTATTACAGTTGTTCTATCAATCCTGTTCCCCCATTTCCTGTATATTGAGATACTCCATTTATCTATATCATTGACATCATAAACACCAACATTTATATAAAGTGTGTCAGCCTCTCCATCACCATCAGGAGAGAATAAACGAGGAGAAACTACGAATCTGTATTTTGGTGGGGTATCGTCCACTATCAGGGTATCCCCAGGTGTTGTCGGATGATTGCCACTCTTGTATATCAATCCAAATACGAATGTATAAATACCATCCGCAACTACTTTACCAGAATCATCTCTACCATCCCATTTTATTACGGATGGTGGAATTCCTTTCCCCTGAATCGATCTCACAAGCTTTGCCTGGGAATCATAAAAATCAAGGAACCATTTTTCAAGGTCTTTTACAGATGAGACACTTGGAACAAACTCAACATCATCCAGGTAACCATCGCCGTTTGGAGATATCCCCTTTCTATTGGCAACTATATTTACAGTCTCGTAAGAAGTTACAAGCACAATTCCCGTAATTCTCTTCAATGTGCTATTCCCAGCATTGTCAAAACCTTTAATCTCGTATGTATAGTAACCCTCTGGGAGTGGATTCCCCTCCTCATCCCTTCCATCCCAGACAATCTCGGCAGGTGGAGCCGATTCCCACTGGAACCTCTTAACTACATTACCAGTAAAATCTGAAATCTCAGCTATGTATTTATCACCCACCTCACCTTTAATATTCTGAAATATTGTAAGTGTTTCCTTAACACCATCATTATTTGGAGAAATATAGAGGTCTTCAATATATACACTGATTTCGGGTGGTTTGGTATCAATCTTAACATCTTTCGGCTTTGCAACAGGATTATTCCCAGTATCATAAAGGATGTTGAATCTGATAGTATATATTCCATCCTCTACCCTTGCACCTTCATTATCTTTCCCGTCCCAGATAATCTCTTCCGGCAATTCTGCACCCATAGTTTCGCTATCGTACGCTCTGACTATTTTACCTGCATCGTCCACTATATCAACTTTCCATTTTACTATCCCTTCTCTACTATCCGTATAGAGCTTTATTCTGACCTTATCCTTAACACCATCACCATTCGGTGAAAATACGTACTCTTCCGGTTGAATTGATATCTTTTCAAATCCAGTAACAAGTTTGATGGGACCAACAGCAACTGTTGTAATATTGCCGACACTATCTTTCCCCGTTATTATGTATGTATACATCCCCTCAACCGGTTGTACCCCACCGTCACCAATACCATTCCATACCACAGATCCGGGAGGTGTTGTCCCGAAATCGAAGGTTTTAAATGTTGCTCCTGTAGAATCTACAATCTTCGCTATAAAAACATCCCCCTTATCAGCTTCGATTTCATGGATGAATGTAACCGTATCCTTTACTCCGTCGCCATTTGGCGAAAATGCTGTGAGGTTAGAAGAAACTTTGATTAAAGGAGGTTTAGTATCTATCCTGATGAATTTGTAGTACGCTTCAGGATGATTACCACTTTCATAAAAAAGCCTGAACCTCACTGTATAAAGTCCATCAGGCATCTGTTTTGCGTTATCATCCTTTCCATCAAAGCTTATTACATCGGGAAAATCTTTTTCTCCAGAATACGTTCTGTAGACCTTTCCATCCTTTCCAATGATCTCCAGAGTCCAATTAATCAGTCCTTCTTTGCTACTGGCAAAGAGTTTTATCTCATTAATATCAGAATAACCATCCCCATTTGGAGAGAACGCTTTCAGTGAAGGTGAAACACTCACCTTTTCATACCTCGTTTTTACGATTATCCCCTCAACTGTCGACTCACTCCTATTTCCCGCTTTATCTTGAGCTGAAATCCTGAAGGTGTAGATACCCTCATCTACCGTTACACCGCTATCATTTTTACCATCCCACACAAAGCTATCCGGAACTTCTCTTGTAAAATCTTTCTTCAGAACTGCATTACCTGCACTATCCTCAATGGTAACCTCCACTTTATCTTCTGAGGCTATATTATCGCTCTCTATCTTAATCTCAATTGTATCCTTTACACCATCATTGTTAGGTGAAAAGAGTTTGTCCTCTTTTTCCAATGTTGCCTGGAGCAGGGGTACAACCGTGTCAACATATACGGGCTGCCTTTCCGTTGCCGTCTTGTTGTTATTTTCATCCCAGGCACTCAGTGTAAAGAAGTATGTTCCATCACTTACAAGATTTCCATCAGAATCTTCCCCATCCCATTCAATAAACTCAGGTATTTTTACCTCTTCCTTCTTTGCAAATATCCTGTTCACAAACTTTTTTACAGTCATATGTCTTATCTTTCTAACATCCTCAGCATAGAAGGATTTAACAAGCCTGTCATTTTCATCAAATATATCCAGTCTCCAGCCAAACACCATCGTGTTATCTTTTATACGAATCAGAAACTTTGCCCTGTCGTTTGTGCCATCGTGGTTGGGTGAAAAATAAGGATTTTCAAGTGATACCTCAACTTCAGGTGGCTTTTTATCGTAGGTGCCAAAGGCCACACTGAGCCCTGCATTGTGGGAATACTGCGTACTACCCGAATAGCTTACAGGAACCATTGAATAGGAAAATTGAATGTCCGTATCCTCTAGTGGAAAAATAAGATCAAACCCTATACTGGGAGCCTTCACACCTTCGACCCCAAGATTCAAACCAGCCTTAAAGTTTATCATATCGAGAAATATATTTTCCAATCCTATACCAAACATTACTCCTGGAGGATATAATGGGAAAAGAATATGAGAGCTTAACCTCGCATTATAAATCTCGCTCCTGTAAACCTCAACTCTTCCTCCCACATCAACTCCCAGGGGCGGGAAACCATCGTATCCCGTATAAGAAATATTCTTTCCAAGGTTTTTAATAACACCGCCAATAGAATAGTCAAAAAGACCCACTCCCTGACCTGTTCGCGAAACCCTGTATATTATTCCAAGATCAGTTGACAATAAAAACTCTCCTTCAGGGCCCTTTCCATAACCCACATTGAGACCGGCACCAAAAATCCATTCATCACTTATGTACTTTGAAAATGTACCCTTCAGCAAAAAGATATCACCAGCATTTGTTCCCTGTGGAGAGGTAAAAATCATCATATTACCGGTTAATATTCCATATATTG
>QMQA01000098.1 GCA_003648845.1 Candidatus Aerophobota bacterium | reverse complement strand
GTTTAAAGTTCCTCTGCACATCCGCTCAAGTTTTACCGATAGGGAGGGAACATTAATTTGTTAGCTGCCTTACGTAGTTGTCAGCTGGCCAAGCCATGCTCTAATATTTGAAGAAAATTTAAATTTAATTAAAAAGAGGAGAAAAATGCTAAAAGGTGAAATTAAGGAGGAACCGCTGGAAGGATTTGTGGTAACCGGGATAGCTTTAAATGAACAGGAGGCAAAGATAACTGTGCGAGGGGTACCAGATAAGCCCGGTGTTGCTGGATTTATCTTTGGCAAGTTAGCCGAAAAAAATATTAATGTGGATATGATTATTCAAAGCAGTCCACAGGAGGAAAAAAATACCATCTCTTTTACGGTTGAAGAAAAAGACCTGCCTGAGGTAAAAAAGGTAATGGAAAGTATAAAATCACACCTCCCGGTAGATGAGATAACCTATGATTCTGATATGGCAAAAGTATCCATAGTGGGAGCTGGAATGCAATCTCATCCCGGTGTAGCTGCTAAAATGTTCACCGCACTGGGTAAGGCTGGAATAAATATAGATATGATATCCACCTCGGAGATAAAAATTTCCTGTGCGGTAAAGAAAAAGGATGGAAAAAGAGCGGTAAAGGTTATCCACCAGGCTTTTGAACTAGATAGAGAAAAAAGAGAGGAGAAAAATGAGCAGCGCTTATAACTTGGCTGTGGTAGGAGCAACAGGTGCAGTTGGAAAAGAAATGTTCAGGATTCTTGATCAGAGAAATTTCCCGATTAAAAACCTGAGAGCCTTTGCCTCGGAAAAATCCAAAGGAAAAAAATTAGATTTTAAGGGAGAAAAAATCAAGGTAGAAAACCTTGCTTCATCTTCTTTTAAAAATATCGATATAGCCTTATTCTCTGCAGGTGCTTCCATATCCAGACAATTCTCTCCTCTTTTTGCCAGAGAAAAAGCAGTGGTAATTGATAATAGTAGTGCTTTCCGGATGGATGAAGATGTTCCCCTTATAGTCCCGGAAGTAAATCCTCATGCTGTTGAAAAACACAAAGGTATTATAGCCAACCCTAATTGCTCAACTATTCAACTGGTGGTTGCGGTAAACCCTCTTCACAAAAAAGCCAGAATAAAACGTATGGTAATATCTACCTTCCAGTCGGTCTCTGGAACTGGAAAAGAGGCAATTGGGGAACTTAAAAAACAAACAGAGAATTATTTAAAGGGAAAAACCCTTACCAGGGAAGTTTACCCTCATCAAATTGCCTTTAATCTTATTCCTCATATTGGAAGTTTTCTTCCTTCAGGTTATACTGAGGAAGAGATGAAGCTGGTTAATGAAACGCGAAAAATAATGGGAGACCCATCCATTGCTGTCACCGCTACCTGCGTGAGGGTTCCGGTATTTGTATCTCATTCTGAAACTGTAACTTTAGAAACAGAAAAGGTCTTATCCGTAGAAGAAGTAAGGGAAATTCTCTCAAATTCTCCAGGAGTAATAGTAGAAGATGAGCCTGAGAATAATATTTATCCCCTCCCCATTAATGCTCAAGGAAAAGATGAGGTTTTTGTGGGAAGAATAAGAAAAGATGAATCTGCACCAAACAGTATAAATATGTGGATTGTGGCCGACAATTTACGTAAAGGAGCTGCTTTAAACACCATCCAGATTGCGGAGCTACTTGTTGAAAAAGGACTGGTTTAGCTTTGCTTCCCTAAAGGCAGAATAAACAATCTTGCAAAGATATCGTCAGTTATAACATCAGGAGCATAAGGTGCAAAAGGAAAACTGGATGAGGATGGCTATATCTCTGGCCAGAAAGGGGGAAGGAAAAGTTTCTCCCAATCCAATGGTGGGAGCAGTTCTGATCAAAGATGAACAGGTAGTGGGAAAAGGATACCACAGGTATTTCGGGGGACCTCACGCTGAAGTGGAAGCTATAAAAAATGCTGGAGAAAAAGCAAAAGGAGGTACTCTCTTTGTGAGTCTTGAACCTTGCTGCCATTTTGGTAAAACACCTCCCTGTACCGAGGCGATAATTAAAGCAGGCATCAAAAAAGTTGTGATGGCAACTTTAGATCCCAATCCACTGAACAATGGGAAGGGAGCTGAGATATTAAAAAAAGCCGGTGTGGACGTGGAGGTTGGTATATGTCAAAAAGAGGCAGAAAAAATTAACGAGGCTTTTTTTAAGTTTATCAGAGAAAAAATACCTTACGTTGTTATCAAAGCTGCAGCAAGTCTTGATGGGAAAATAGCAACATTCAGGGGTGAGTCAAAATGGATAACAGGAGAAAAATCACGAAAACTGGGGAAAAAATTGAGAGATAAAATGGATGCTATTTTAGTGGGGATAAATACCGTAATCCAGGATGATCCCGAACTTTTACCTTCAAAACCCAAAGAGAGATTTTGTCGTGTTATTCTGGATACACATCTCAGAGTTCCTGTAAGGGCAAAAATACTCGAAAACCAGAGCCGGTATCCAACTTTTATCTTTACCTCCTCTCAGGTTGATGAAGGGAAAATTAAAACCCTAAAGCAAAAAGGTGTAAAGGTGAAAGTTCTGGAGAATGAAAGAGAGAGGGTTAACCTGAAAAAAGTTCTCCAGGAGCTGGGGAGACAGGAAATTGCGACTTTGCTTGTAGAAGGGGGAGGAGAAATCATAGCATCCTTTATCCAGGAAAATCTGGTGGATAAAATATTTCTTTTTTTATCCCCCCGTATAATTGGAGGAAAAGATGCACCAACCTGGGTAGAGGGAAAGGGATTTGGCTACCTCAATCATACACCAAAAATAAAGATAGAGAAAATACAAAGAGTGGGCGAGGATATCTTAGTAGAAGGATACTTTTAAGGTATATTGAATTTTTATCAGATAGCCATTCTACTTCTTTTTTTCAATATACACAGTTCTGGTGGGGAAAGGAATCTGTATCCCCTGACGTTGCAATTCTTTGTAGGCAAGTGAGATAAATTTGTCCTGGACAATGAATCTGTATTTATAATTACTAATCCAGAAAACTACGAGAAAATTGAGGGAAAAATCAGCCATCTCCATAAAATAAACCTCTGGTGGAGGCTTTTTTAAAATCTTATCTATCCTGTAAGCACAATCAAGGAGAACCTTTTTAACCTTACCAATATCTGAACCGTAAGCCACTCCTATTTTTATTCTCCTTTTAAGGTTAACCTGGGGTCGTCCATAATTAATAATCTTGCTATTCATCAACACGTTATTAGGAATAATAACTTCATTACCTTCATCAAATGATTTTATACGGGTTGACCTCAGACCTACATCGATGATCTCTCCTGCCTCTCCTGTTTCAAGTTGAATGAAATCCCCAATTTTAAAAGATCTATCAGCAATGAGTGTTATTCCTCCAAATACATTAGAAAGTGTAGTTTGCAGGGCAAGACCAATAACAATACCCGCGATGCCCAGACTGGCCACAAGAGCAGTCACTCTAACCCCCCATAGACTCAAAATAAATATAATTAATAAAATGAAAATGATCAGGTTTAATATCTTTCTGCTTACTGCTACAAGGTCCATCTGCCTGCTTTTACCAATCACCTCTTTGGTTCTGCTTAACCAGGCTTTAATAAACAAATTAAGAAAAAGAGCAGCAAGGTAACAGGAAATAACAAGTATTATAGAAGCGATAATCTTCAGCAAAACTACCTTGTAACCGGTTAAAAGAGGAATGACATTGATGCCTGTTGCTATTCCAGCAAGGATGATAAAATAAAATACAGGAGCTTTTGTTCTGGAAAGAATTAAATCATCAAGCTGGGTGCGCGTCTTTTTTGCCCACCTCATAGCAATGTGGGTGAGAAAATAATAAATAACTCTTGCCCCCACAAAAAAAACCATAAAAATAAGGATAGCCTTAAAATAAGGGTTAGCTGGCAACCTTATCAAAAACTCCATATTAATTCTCCTCTTATACTCCTTATAAGAACCTGACTATTCTTTCTGCAATCTCCCGGACTGCTTTAACAGGATCAGAAGCCTGGAGGATGGGACGTCCTATCACCAGGTAATCAGCTCCCCGGCAGATGGCCTCCTCGGGAGTTAAGACTCTTTTCTGCTCATCCCCTTTTACCTTACCCATTCTAATTCCAGGAACTACCAGGAGAAAGCTTGGACCCAGAGATTTTCTTAAAAGTTTAACCTCTTTTCCAGAACAAACAACTCCATCCAGCCCAGCTTCTTTTGCCCTTTGAGCTAAAAAAAGAACCTCTTCCTGGGGATTTACTTTTATTCCAAGCTCCCCCCTTAAAGATTTCTCATCCAGGGATGTAAGAAGGGTAACTCCTAATATCCTGGTTTGAGGATTCTCCTCCTTTACAGCCTGAACGGATCTTCTCATCATTTCCATTCCGCCAAGAGTATGAATGGTAAGCATACTAACATCCATCCTGCCAATAGTTCTAACCGTAGCTTCCACTACAGTAGGAATATCATGGAGTTTAGCATCCAGAAAGACCTTCCCTCCCATTCCTTTCACCAGATTCACAATTTCCGGACCATATCGGAAAAAAAGTTTCATTCCTATTTTAAAAAAACCCACCCATTCTTTTAAATCAAAAACTAACTTTTGTGCCTCCTTTTCACCATTAACATCCAGAGCTAAGATTATTCTATTTTTCGTTTGCATTTTTATATAGTATATCTCCTGCTCCCCTCGTCAGGACATATGCTCTGGTAAGGGCAGAAGCGACAGGAAATATAAGACGGCTGGGGATTAAAAATTCCTTCCCTTATTCCTTTGGAGGCCTGCTTTATTTTATCAATAGTTATTTTAAGAGCTTTCTCGTCCAGTCTTGTCTCTCCTACAATACCTGTTTCCAGAAAATGCAACTTCACGCTATCGGGGATTTTTCCAAAAATTCTCTGGTAGGCAAGAGCGTAAATGGCAAGTTGCAAACTTTCCCTTGCTCTTTTATCTGCTTTTTTCTTATCCTTTATCTGAGATGATTTATAGTCAATTATACTGACTTTATCACCCACTATATCCACCCTATCCCAGCGGCCTGTTATTCGATCCTTACCCAGGACAAAATTAAATTCTTTCTCTATATAGGTGGGTAAAATCTTTTCTTCTTCAGCCCGCCTGTAAAATCCACAAAGAGTTGCCCTCCCCTCCTCAAGTCTTTTTTCCTCATGCTCTCTACTTATAAAACCTTCATTTATCCAGGAGTTTTCAAAACAGGCAATAAGCTCCTCCAGAGATAATTTTTTCCCCTGCATTTTATAACGGTAATATTTCTGAATAGCATCATGCAAAGCCTTACCGTAAACTACTGCATGATGCTGGAGGATGGGTACCCGAAGAATGTGAATATACTTGTATTTTAAAGGACAGGTAAGATAATCGTCTATCTGGAAGTGAGATAAAGTAATAACCTCCTCAGACGGTATTTTACGATAAGAAGCTTTTTCTTCCCGAGAAGGAGCATTCCGCTGGATAATCTCCAGAGCAGAGCATCTGTGAATGGAGATATCTCTCGGGGATAAATCCAGAGTCTCAAGGACAAAGGGAGAAACTTTTCTAAGTTTTTTCCCACCATAATCTTCTGCGCTTGTAAGATAAAGC
>QMQA01000097.1 GCA_003648845.1 Candidatus Aerophobota bacterium | reverse complement strand
TTGCAATGTAATCCATAAGCTTTGGATCACGTCCTAAATTCACGATCTCTGTGTAAACTTCAGGATAGTAAAGCCGTATCTTTTCCGTCATTTTATTGAGAGCCTCCTTCTCTTTCTTAGGATTAGAGGGAATGGGATAATCGTAACCAAAAAGCCACTTATGAGCTCGGATAAGTAGATCTCCTTGTATCACATTCACGAGCTGAAGACCAAGTCTTTTTTGTCGTTCTCTTAGCCCCTCGGCAACAGTTGGAAGAGGAAAAGCACCAGGAGTCTCATATTCTCCATAAGCCCGTAACCTTTTCTTTTGTATTCCCTTTGGCTCTGGCTGGACCTTCAACTTTGAGGTAGTCTGAAGCTGTTCTTTCAGCACATCTCTTAAAGTCTGCTTGTACCATTTTGCCCTTTCTGCCTTCTCTGGATAATACATCTTTCACCTCTAAAGTGTATTTACCCCCTGCATTTCCTCCTCCCTTATAATCTTGAGAATCTTCCTGATAGTAGAAGCACTTATAAATATCTGCCTGCTTCCCTCCTTTACATAGATGCCAATATCCTCAAAAGGTATGGGTATCTCTTTCTTCTCTTCTTGCTGGAAATCGAGATTTTCTTTTAGAGAAGGGGCCGAGAGCTCTTCCAGGAACTCATCTCTTGTCAGCTTTCCTTTCTTACGTGAGCATTTTCTACATATAGCTTCGAGGTTAGAAATAGAATCATCTCCACCTCTACAACGGGGAACCTTATGGCCTACACAAAGGTCATTACTTGAACCACAATATTGGCACTCATAATGATCCCGAGATAAGACTTTCTTACGTATTTTCTGAGGTAAATAGGAAGATTCCATACTCCATCCATAAATTATAGGAGCCGGTTGTAAAAGTGCGTTACTTATCCCCATGATAAACCTCCCTCCCCCTTAGGGATAATCTTAATTTATACTTTCCCCAATTTCACACACCGAACCGTGTGTGAAATTTAGGCTATAGAGAGAATGAACTCTTTAATCTGTTTGGCCTTTTTACTTCCATTATGGGAGTAAACAGGTTCATACTCCCTCACTATCCTTTTAACCTGTTCAGCTCTAAAGTTTTTGCCTTGCCTTGTCCTGTAACCAAGCTGGGTTAGTCTCTTGGCTATAGCCGATATACCTTTTCCCTGTCCGTATAACCTGTTTACTATTCTTATGACTTCCTGCTCCTTTTCTTCAGGAATAAGACTGTCTCCTTCTCTTTTGTAACCGTAAGGAATCTGTCCTACAACCTCTCCTTTTTGCTTTTTATACTCAAGAGCTTTTTTTGTCCTGTATTTTATCTGTCTTCTTTCCATTTCCCCTAAAAAAGCTCTCATAGCAAAGCTCATAAAGCCGTCAGGAGTTGAAGTATTAATCTCTCCTTCTACTGTGTGAAGTTCAATATTATAGGCATTTAGATACTTCTCCAGACAAAGAAGGGTAAGCATATCTCTTGATATCCTCTCAAGAGAGTATAAGACTATTGCATCAAAGCCGTTTTGTTCTATTCGGTCTAAAAGGGAAACAAAGCCTCCTCTTTCCCTGTTTTTCCCTCCAGAGATTCCCTCATCCCTTATAATCTCTATAAGTTCAAAACCTTTATAATTGCAATAGCTTTTAATCCTCTCTATTTGGTTTTCTATCGAGATCCCCTCTTTTGCCTGTTCTTCTGTTGAGACTCTAACATAGCCTATTGCCCTCATCTTTTATCTCTTTCCTTCTTTTAAGAACCTTTTGAATTCTTCCTCTTCCACTCTCCAGAGTTTACCTACTTTTATCCCTTTTAACTTGCTTTGTCTAAGCCATTCCCTCACTGTGCCGGGATGAATCTTCAATCTTTCAGCTATTTCCTCTGGAGTTAAAAAATTTAACATTTTTCTCTTCCTCTTTTCTTTTTTTCTATGTCTATTATACCATTTATATCAATTTTTGTCAAATACACAATTTAGGTTATCTATGCAAAAAAATATATAAAAAAACAGAGCTTTTAAGGGCCAATAAAGCCATTCTAAAGCCTTGGGTAATATTTATATCGTCTTAAAAGTTTACCCTGCCTCTAAGGGCTTTATTTTGGCTTTTCTAAATGGCTCTGGCAGATGCTTTCAAAGAACTATTATTTTAAGGCCGAAATTAGCCTTATTTCGGCTATTAAGATTTAAGGTCAATATTTTCTTCATCCTTTAAAACAAAATACAAAATAGGGGTATTTATAAGGTCAAAACAGACAAATTCTCAAAGATCTATACCTCCCTAAAGGGGGAGGGGTCCAGCAGCCAGAGAGCTACCTACAGAGTATTTTACCTCACGCACTCAATACATAAATTTTTAACCCTTCTTTTTCTCTAAAACGCTCTCTATAAGCTCATCTAAGCTATATTGTGGTGCTCCCACTATATCCGCAAGTACACAGTAAGGTATTCTTACAGATCCAACTACCTTTACTGCTGGAAGTTTATTCCTACGAATCCATGTATAAACCGTATGTGGATTAACTCTAAAGAGCTCTGATACTTCTCTAACCTTAAAAAGAGGTTTCTTGGGAAGTTTCATTCCAGGTTTTAATTTAAGTTTTAACATTTTCTAAATTCCTCCTTTTTGGTTAAAATTTATCCCTGAAAGGAATATAACATCAGCACCAGTTCTGTAATAGAGCGATTTAAACAGAGCCTTTAAAAACCAGGGACTCAAAAAGATATAGAAAAACCGCTATCAGAGCGGAAAAGAAAAATCGGGGGAAAAGAGAGAAATAGTCCCCCACGCTCACTGCCAATTTTTAGCTAATTACCTCAAATTCCTCGTTGACTTTCTGCATAATTTCAAAGAATTTCTCCCAGATCCCGTCAAAAAGATAAAATCTTATTCCTCTTTTTGTAGGCCCTGTATATCTTTCAGACTCTTGCCAAATTCTTATATCTAACCTTTCATCATCCACCAAGCGAACAACAAGAGTCTGACCCTCTGTTAGCTTAACCTTCCCTATTTCTTTTTCTTTGCTTTGTTTTCTTTGCATTTTAGATTCCTTTAAGGGATAAATTTTTTTATTAGGGGTAAAAACTTGTTAAAATTCCTGAAATCCTTTACTGGTCTAATTTTTCGAAAGTCGGTCAAGTTGGTCGGTAACTGGTCGGTAGTTGGTCGGTAACTGGTCGGTAGAAGTCGGCCAGTTCCAGAGCTGGTTACAGCTACCGACCTCTACTGACCACCTACTGACCACCTACTGACCACCTACTGACCACAGAGAACTGACTTTCCATAATGCTTGTTATTACTACATTAAGGAACTTTTAATGAGCTTTAAAATACCGTTTTTAGAAAAATTTTTTCTCAAAGAACATACCATTTACCATAACGCCCTTTTTCTTTATCAATTAAGCCTTGTTCTCTGGCTTCATTAAGAAGCTCTGTTATCCTTCCTTTTTTCACTTCTAGCTCTTTTGAGGCCAAAGATACAAGTATAGTGTAGCTTGATTTTCCCCCGAGTTTTTCTTTTAAAATCTTTGCGATATCTTCAGGTTTTGCTCCTGCCTGTATAGCTTCCTGTTCGCGTACTGTTTCAAAAAGCAGAGTTTCTGGATTTCTGTGAAGAACAATAGGGTCTGGTGTTTCTTCTTGCCTTAAAAGAAAGTGCAATATTTTATAATGTGCTGATCGTCTCTCATGGTATCTTTCGAGTCCCAGGAAGGATTCGCAATAATTTCCAAATCCAGAACTACCGATAACTTGGTAGATAGGCTCCGTTTTTTGCTCAGAGGGTTTTCGGTAGTGGCTAATAATTATCCATGTGCAATTTCTTTTACTACCGATATCTAATAAGCTGTTGACTAATCTGGTTACATTCTCCAATTTATTGAGGTCTTTACTGACAAATAAAGAAATAGGGTCAAGGATAACAATATCTGGACCATGTTCTTTAATTAACTCATCAATAAGTTGAAGTCCTTTTTTGTAATCAAAGTTAATATGGTGACCTGGTTGTAGTATAAGATTTTCAAGATTTTTCGTTGAGATTTGCCAGCCAAATTGGTGAGCACCATTGACTTGTTTTTGTAGAATTTTCTGAAGTCCTGGAAGAGTATTTTCTGCAAAAAGATAAAGAATTCTTGCTTCTTCTGCTATAGGGAATTGGTTAAGAAAAGTAGTTTTTGTTATAAGGTGTAAAGAAAGCTGAAGAGATAAAGTAGTCTTACCTTCTTTTGTGGGACCCGCTAGGAGAATATAACCTTCCTTAGGAAGAAGTCCTTTTTCGACCCAGAATTGACCTGAAGGAAATTCCTTTTTTAATAAGTCACTTGCAGTTATACTTTGAACTTTTATTTGTTTTGCGAGCTCCTTGATTTTCTTTTGGGCTTCAGTTAATTTCTCAAATACCGGGGTCTTACTTGCTAATTTCTCAAGCTCCTCTTTAGTTTTTCCATAGTCCACAAGCCAATTGGTAAGGTCTTCCCCTTCTCCGAGCTCCAAATCGACCACTTTAACCTCAGCTACTTTAGAAAGAATCTCTGCTATCTTCTCTGCTCCTTTTCTTCCCGCCTCATCGCAGTCATAGACTATATTGACCTTCTTGTCTTTAAATAGAGGGGTAAACTCTTCTTTCCAGGATCCTGCTCCACCGGTAACTGTAATAGCTGACAAACCGTGAGAGATAGCGCACAGAGTATCAAGTTCTCCCTCACAAAGCCATATTTCGTTATTTTTTAGTTGGTCTTCAGGAAAAAGCTGAATGGACCTTCCTGGACTTATGGGTAGGATCTTGGGATTTTTATCAGGATGATAAAGCCTCACATTAACATATCTTCCCTGCCAGGGTATTGGTATGGTAAATCTTTGTTTTTCTTTACACCAACCCATTTTGTATTTGTGGATCACTTCACTGGTTATTCCCCGGATCTCTTTAAGAAACTGAATTCCTTCATCGGAGAGGGCTTTAGCGTAGCTCTCAATTTGGCTTTTAGGAATAGGGATTATCTGACTTTCTATTTTTAGCTTTCTGGCGTTGTTTTCTTTCCTTTTATGATCAGGATCGTAGAGATGTCCACTCCACTGGCAACCAAAGCAATGATACACACTTTGTTCTTCGTTGATTGATAAGGAAGGTTTGTTGTCCTCATGTTTAGGACAAATTGCCTTCCACTCTTTCCCCACTTTCTTTGCTTCTACCTCTACTACTTTTTTTGTTTCTTTGTCCCATAGCTCAAATGTTTTTTTCATAGTTTTACCTTTAACTATTTTGCAATCCTAAGGCCCAGATGAGCCAGGTATAAAGTTCCAGCTCTTCCAGGGTAAAATTTGAGTCTAAGGCTGTATTGATAATAATTTCCTTTAACTCAGCTTCGGAGTCCCAGCTTCTCTTTAAGTCCCTTTCTTTTTTGCTCATGGAAAGTTTTAAGCTCCTGATGTAGTATTTTGGAATCGACTTTTAGAATCTCAGCAAGTTTGTTGATTACTTCTTGTGGTGGGATCCTGGCTCCTCGTTCCCAGTGAGATATTTGCATCTCAGATACTCCAAGTAACAATGCAAGGTCTAATTGCTTTAACTTTCTCTTTTCTCTGTATTTTTTGAGAGGGTTATCCATAGTTCACCTCTAAATAAAAAAGCCT
>QMQA01000096.1 GCA_003648845.1 Candidatus Aerophobota bacterium | reverse complement strand
TCAAAGTTTTAGAAAGTATGGCTGAGTATTTGACAGAATGAACCATTTATTTAAAATTTAGGTATTAGCAAATCCTATTTTAACCAAATAAGGTTTGGAGATGGGCAGAATCTACGAGGATATTACCCAGACCATTGGTAAGACACCTATGGTTAAGCTTAGCAGGATAGCAAAGGACTTGGATGTTGAGATTATAGCCAAGCTTGAGTTTTTCAATCCCTGTGGCAGTGTAAAAGATAGGGTAGGTCTTGCCATGATAGAAGCTGCAGAGAAAGGAGGACTTATTAAACCCGGTGAATCAATAATAGTTGAGCCTACCAGCGGAAATACAGGTATTGCTCTTGCCTCTGTTTGTGCAGTGAAGGGTTATAAGCTTATTATAGTTATGCCCGAGAATATGAGCGATGAAAGGAAGAGCTTATTTGAGGCTTTTGGAGCAGATTTGATTTTAACTCCTGCAGAAGAAGGTATGAAAGGAGCAATCAAGAAAACCGAAGAGATGGCAATGCAAAACCCTAAAGTGTTTGTTCCACAACAGTTCCGCAACCCGGCTAATCCTGCCGTTCACAGAAGAACCACGGGTAAAGAAATATGGGATGATACGGAAGGAAGAGTGGATATGGTGGTTGCGGGAGTAGGTACAGGTGGAACGATCACCGGGATTGCTCAATATATCAAAGAGAGAAAACCCTCAGTCTGGATCATTGCAGTGGAACCTGCCGAATCTGCCGTTCTCTCTGGAGAGTCTCCTGGTCCTCACAAAATTCAAGGAATAGGGGCAGGATTTATTCCTCAGGTACTTGATCTTGAATTGATAGATGAGATAGTAAAGATAAGTTATTCGGAATCTATACAAATAGCCCAGAAGCTGGCCAGAGTAGAGGGAATTCTGGCAGGAATATCCAGTGGGGCAGCACTCTGTGCAGCTTTAAAGATAGCCAGGAAAAAGGAGCACAAGGGTAAAGTTATTGTAGTTATCCTTCCTGACACTGGTGAGAGGTATACCTCCACAGGAGTTTTTAAATTATCAGGAGAATCTCCAGGCCCATCTATCAAACTATCTTGACAAAATTGATTATTTTTCTAATCTTTAAGCAATCCTGAGAGTAAGATAATTTACCATTTTGTAAAAAAATATTTACAGGAAAAACAAATGAAGATTTCCACAAAAGGAAGGTATGGGGTGAGGGCCATGTTTGAGCTGGCCAAAAATTACGGCTCTTACCCTGTTTCTGTAAAAACTATTTCCCAGCGTCAAGAAATACCTCTTTCTTATCTGGAACAGATTTTAAATCAGCTAAATAAAGCTAAACTGGTGCGCAGTGTAAGAGGACCTGGAGGAGGATTTATTCTGGCCAGAAAACCCGAGGATATTAAAATAATTGACATTATCTTAGTACTGGAGGAATCGCTTAGCCCTGTTTTTTGTGTTGATGAGTCAGAGAATAGCCAATGTAAGCGCATTAATAGCTGTGTTGCTTATTTTCTCTGGAAGAAATTGGATAAAAAAATAAGAGAAGTTCTGGAGGGCACCACTCTCAAGGATCTTTGTGAGTGGGCAAAAGACCTTTCAACTGCTGTTGATCACGATTATATGTTCTATATTTAACCTCTCCAATTTTTAAGAAGGAGTATGCTCATGAAAAAGAAATTATCCCTTTCATTCCCCCGTCATCTTGTCAGTGAACCCATAACATACAGACTGGTTAAGGATTATGAGCTGGTAGTTAATATTATTAAGGCAAAAATTACTCCTGATGAAGAAGGAAGATTAGACCTGGAGGTAAGTGGAGAAGAGAGTGCCATAAATAAAGGTGTAGATTACCTTAACAGGGTAGGAGTTGAGGTTAAACCCCTTGTTCAGGAGATCAAATGGAGCCCTGAAAAATGCACCCACTGCACCGCGTGCGTGCCTCTTTGTCCGGTAGGTGCTTTTAGTATAGAAAGGAAAGAGAGAGTTGTTTCTTTCAATGATGAAAAATGCATAGCCTGTGGAATCTGTGTTCAGGCCTGCCCCTACCGGGCTATAGAAATTATTTTTTAAGGCATCTTCCGCTTGAGGTGATGTTCTTTGAGTAAAGAAAGGGTACTGGTAGCTATGAGCGGGGGTGTGGACAGTTCAACGGCTGCCTTCCTGTTGGTAAAATCCGGATATGAGGTAATTGGTATAAATATGAAGCTGTGGGAGGAGGGTGGAAGGTACTGCGGTTTAAATAATGCTGAAGATGCTCGCAGGGTAGCTCATAAATTATCTATTCCTCTTTACACTCTTGACCTTAAGAAAGAATTTGAAAAGGAAGTAGTGGAATACTTTTGCCAGGAATACCTTAATGCACGAACTCCCAACCCCTGTATTGTTTGCAATGAAAAAATTAAATTTGGGGTACTGCTGGAAAAGGCAAAACAGCTGGACGCTTCCTTTGTTGCTACTGGCCACTATGCGAGAGTGGAACCTAACCCATTTAATCAGAGGTATTCTCTCAAAAGAGGCAGAGATACAAAAAAAGAACAATCCTATTTTCTCTTTCCTTTATCTCAGCAACAGCTATCCCGTATAATTTTCCCTCTTTCCAATCTTACCAAAAAAGAGGTCCGCCAGATAGCAGCTGATATTAAGCTTCCCGTCCGTGACAAAAAAGAAAGTCAGGAAATTTGCTTTATCACTCAAAAAGATTATAATGAATTTCTGAAAAGAGTAAAACCAGAATTTGTCAGACCGGGTTTAATACTGGATAAGAGTGGTAAAGTGGTGGGTAAGCATTCAGGAATACATCTTTTTACTATTGGTCAGAGAAAAAGACTCTGTGGAGGAAGAAAAAAACCGGCGTATGTAATACAAATCAAAAAGGAAGAAAACGCTATCGTGATAGGAGAAAGAAAGGATGTATATGCTCAAAGTATGCATGTATCAAAAGTTAACTGGGTGAGCATTCCTGAACCCAAAAAGCCTTTTTATGCCAGGGTGAAAATAAGATATCAACATCCGGAGGCCTTAGCTCAGATTTATCCCCTGGGAGGGGGAAAATGGAGGGTCGATTTTCTTCGTCCCCAGTGGGCTATTACTCCGGGACAGGCAGCTGTTTTTTATGAGGGAGATACCTTGCTTGGTGGAGGATGGATTGAAAAAGTTATAAGACAAAATATAACCTAAACTGGAGAGAAAAAGATGAAACTTGATGATGTAACAATCTCTGAGGCAATTGTGGATACCTTCTTCAATGAATTCAAGGACAGCCTGAGGTGTGAGGTAGCTATTGCAGGAGCTGGCCCGGCTGGCTTGACTGCTGGTTATTATCTGGCAAAGGCAGGTGTAAGGGTAGTTATTTTTGAGAAAAACCTGAGAGTTGGCGGAGGAATGCCCGGAGGAGGAATAATGTTTAATAAAATAGTGGTTCAAGAACCTGCCCGGGAAATTCTGGAAGAAATGGAAATTAGCTATTTTCCTTATCAAAAAGGTTATTATGTAGCAAATTCTCTTGAAGCCATCTCCTCCCTGACACTTAAAGCTCTCCGAAAAGGAGTTAAAATATTTAATCTCATAGGCGTAGAAGATGTTGTGGTAAAGGAGGGAAAAATTAAAGGGCTGGTTATTAATTGGGAACCAGTCAGGATGGCTAACCTGCACGTTGACCCTGTAGCTGTTAGCTGTGAGGTGGCTGTAGATGCTACGGGTCATGGATGTGAAGTGGTCAGGATGCTTGAGAAAAGAGGAAGTATCAGATTAAACACTCCTACGGGGAAAATAGTAGGAGAGGGACCTATGTGGGCAGAGAAAGGTGAGAAAGCTATACTTGATTGTACCAGAGAGGTCTATCCAGGATTGTATGTCAGCGGAATGGCCGCCAACGCTGTATTTGGAGCACCGAGAATGGGACCTGTATTCGGAGGGATGCTGCTTTCCGGAAAGAAAGCGGCTGAGCTCATTTTAAATTCTAAAAAATAGGGAAAAGAAAGGTATCTTAAAATGTCCAGGAATTCTTTAAACAAGCTAAGTTTATCAGAAAATGCCTTAAGGGTCTTAGAGAAAAGATACCTGCAAAAGGACAAGGATGGAAATATTATAGAAACACCACAGGAGATGTTCAAAAGAGTTGCCAGGAATATTGCTCTTGTTGAAAAAAAATATGGAAAAAGTCAGAAAGAGATAAAAGAGGTGGAAGAAAATTTCTACCATATGATGACCAGCCTTCAATTTCTACCTAATTCTCCTACTCTTATGAATGCTGGGACGGGTTTGCAGCAACTGTCTGCCTGCTTTGTCCTTTCAGTGGATGATTCTATTGAATCAATTTATGAGGCAATAAAACATACAGCTATCATTCACAAATCAGGTGGAGGAACAGGATTTTCCTTTAGCAGAATAAGACCTAAGGGAAGTCCTGTAGGAACAACCTCAGGGGTGGCAAGTGGTCCTGTTTCCTTTATGAGAGTATTTGATGCCTCTACTGAGGCTATAAAACAGGGAGGTAGGAGGCGTGGAGCCAATATGGGGATACTCGAGGTAACTCATCCTGATATCATGGAATTTATAACCTGCAAGGAAAAAGAGGGAGAGCTTAAAAATTTTAATATTTCAGTGGCAGTAAGTGATAGTTTTATGGAAGCTGCCCAAAAAGGAGAGGATTATGAGCTTATTGATCCACGAACCGGTCAGATTACAGGAAAACTAAACGCCGCTGAGGTTCTTGATAAAATAGCAGAGATGGCCTGGAAAAATGGTGAACCAGGCCTTATTTTCCTTGACAGAATAAATCAGTTTAACCCTACTTTTCATGTGGGCAAAATAGAGTCAACCAACCCCTGCGGGGAACAACCACTTCTTCCATATGAGAGCTGCAATCTTGGAAGTATAAACCTTGCCAGGATGGTAAAAGATGGCAAAATAAACTGGGATAAACTGCGCAGGGTGGTTCACACTGCTGTACACTTTCTGGACAATGTTATTGATGCCAACAAATACCCTCTTCCCCAGATTGAGAAAAATACCAAAGCTAATAGAAAAATCGGACTGGGGGTAATGGGATTTGCCGATATGTTAATAAAACTTGATATACCTTACAATTCCAAAAAGGGATTGAATTTAGCCGAAAAAGTGATGAGCTTCATTCAGGATGAATCTAAAAAGGCCTCACAGGAGCTAGCCAGAGAAAGAGGGGTATTTCCCAATTTCAAGGAAAGTCTATGGGATAAAAAAAATTTAAAGGTGAGAAATGCCACTACTACCACCATCGCTCCTACCGGCAGTATATCCATGATTGCTGACTGTTCCTCAGGAGTTGAGCCTCTTTTTAGCCTGATTTATCACAAAGAAGTCCTGGAGGGAGAAAGACTTCTTTATATTAACAGTGATTTTGAGAAGGTTGCTCGAGAGAAGGGATTTTATTCCGAGGAGCTTGTAAAAAAGATAGTTGAAAATAACGGGAGCTGTCAGAAAATACCCGAAGTACCGGAGGAAGTGAAGAAGGTCTTTGTAACAGCTCTTGATATCTCCTATCAAGATCATATAAAGATGCAGGCCGCATTTCAAAAATATACTGACAACGCAGTTTCTAAAACCATCAATCTACCCAATCATACCACAAAAAATGAGATAAAAGATGCCTTTGTTTTGTCTTATAAGCTTGGCTGCAAAGGAATAACAGTTTACC
>QMQA01000095.1 GCA_003648845.1 Candidatus Aerophobota bacterium | reverse complement strand
TAACCATACTTCTCAAAGTTTTCAGAGTGTATGGGTATTTTAAACATCCATTTTTTAAGGACGATTATTCTCATGTGAGACATCCTATCACATCTGCCCAACAGCAGTATCGCAGTGGCTTTAGATGGGAAGTTAAAGTAGATGTAGGAATTAGTGATCATGATATAGAAAGGCTGCAAAGACTCGCAGGTTGGCCTACTCTTTTAAATATCGACCACTGGTTTGATCGAACTTCGCGGAAGAAGAACCATCATGCCATCTACGTTCATGAATCCCTGAGGAACTCAAGTGATTTTACTATCCTCCATATTACAGATACGCATATTGCAAAGAGAAACGATTTGATTCCAGAGATTCTTTGTCAAGTCCGAAATAAAACAGAATGCGAAGATTTGAAGAGACGATATGTCAATTTCAATGACCATTTGCGTGCATTCATTAAGGAAGCAAACAGACGGGTAAATAAGGGAGAAAATGTCATTGTTGTATTGACAGGAGATATAACAGATTATTATTTTGATGGCTACTGGGATGGTAAATTTGTATGTGGGCAGGGTGTGGGGTGGCCTGACAGGAGAAAAGAAGTTGCAGATTCCACCTTGAACTCTAATATGCGAAAGTTTGTAGAAATTATTACGGGCAAGGATGGCAAAGGTGAAGCATTGAAATGTCCAATTTTTACAGTTATAGGTAATCATGAATACTATGCCAATGAAATTTTGCTTAATTATTTAGTTGGCAGTAGCGTTGGCGATGTATTTACAGATGCCATAAAGGAAAGGGAAGATTATGGAGGTTTCTTTAAGTTTAACCCCAACAATCCTCCAGAGAAAGAGGAAGCTGAAAACCGTGCACGAGAATATGACTTTTGGGCATATCCCAGAAAAGGAGGAAAAATACGTTCTCGTGCAATGAGAAAAACTTTCAAAGAGGTTATTAGGAAAAAAGGAAGTCTCGGTTCAGTTGAACTGTACTTAATGAGCAAGTGGAGGGCATCGCTTGTAGATGACTGGGGTGATAAGAGTTTTTGGCTTATTAAACCAAAATCATGGATACTCTCCCAATATCTAATCGAGGTTAATTATGACCTGGATTTTGAGTTGCATATTGGGAAGTGCCATATTCTGCTTCTAAATACAGGTCATGATGTATATCCATCAAAACAGCAAATCATAGCTGGTTCTCCTCTTTTTGCATATGATTTTAAGGAGGGTGGACCTCATGTACGAGGCATAACAAGGGAACACACGCAAGCTTTAAGAAGGGAGCTAAATAGCGAAAATGAAAAATTGATACTTGTGTTTACTCACGCCCCTTTACTACAGATTAGAAAAGTTCCAGAGGAAAAAGATATTGGATGTTGGTATGAAGAAGTATTAAAAGAAGGTTCAGAAGACAATCGCAAGAAGGCTATGGAGGTACTTAGAAAGTACTACGAACCATTATGGGAGTATTTTAAGAAGAGAAAAAGAACCATGACTGCAATACGTGAAATAGGTGATTTTTTAAACCCTTCTTTGTCAGAGGTATGTTTCAATAGGAAATTGCGGATCCCCTGTTTAGTTTATTTTAGTTCAGAAGGATGTCGAGATCGGACTCGATATATATACCCTCACTTGGCGGATGAATTCTTAGCTCTTATTTCTCGAGAACCCCGGAAAACTACTGAAAAACCAATTTTAGTTTTCTCAGGTCATACCCATAGGGTGCACGAATTTAGAATAGAAAAAATAAACCCCAGGGGTATTCACTTTTATTTCTACATTGACAATTTTTCTGGAAAATACTTCAGAATGACAGAAAATGCACCACAGCTTTTGTATAGATATGGCTATCTTAAGGTTAAGAGCCCTTTGCTTTTTACCTCTGACGCTATTAAAAACAAAAATCCCAAGTACCGAGAGATTGTTGTGCGTGGTTTATCTTTAGCCAGTCTTGAAATGAAGGAAATTCCCCGTATTGACTCGACAGCGGATTTTACTCCGGGATGTTATCTGACTTACCTTCGGGCTCATAATGGTCAATATGTCTGTGCAGAGGAGGGAGGAAATAAAGAGCTCATGGCAAACAGAAACTGGGCCAGGGAATGGGAAACTTTTGAAATAGTGAAGTTGGGAGACTCTCAAGTGGCCTTAAAGGCATGTAATGGCAAATTTGTGAGAGCAGAAGGGGGAGGTGGAGGGAAGCTCAGGCCCGATAGGCATTGGATTAAGCACCATGAGACTTTTACCCTGGTTATAAAGGGAAGAAATAAGATTGCACTTCAGACTCATAACGGCAAGTATATTTGTGCCCAAGGGGGTGGTGGGCAAGAGTTGCTTGCAAACAGAAACTGGGCCAGGGAATGGGAAACTTTTGAGGTTGGTGATGAATTCGAAAAATTTTGGGGTTTCTCTTAACTCCCCATTTTATTGTCTCTTAAGAAGGTGGTGAGAGAGGTAAAGAAGTATTATAGAACTCGTGAAAAGCCGTGAATTAACGATAAAGGAGACAATAATGGGCAAAAAAGCCTTAATTGTGGGTTTTCTTGGTGGATGGCTTCTGTCATTTACTTGCATAGCTTTTGCTTCGAATTTCTTTGGAATTTCTATCACCAACACTGACAAACTGAAAGAGGCTTTTACTAAAGTGGTGAGAACAGAAGATGGAGTAAGATACTCTTACAAAAAAGAGTGGGCTGATCCTTCGATTTATTGTTGGGCAGATGTGGAACTTCATGCGATTACTCTTACTATTTGCAACGATTCAAAAATTCCGTTGGAGATGAACCATCTTCTTGACGAGTATCTCTTGGTGACATTTGATAAAGCGGCGTATAGAGCACAAATAGTTACTGATATAGCCCATTATCCTGGCGTGATAAATCCGGGAGAGCAAGGGATCGTGGAAGTAACAAATCCTACTAACGCTCAGGACATAGAGTATATTTTGATCAGTATCCATGGAGAAACAGTAATTTTCTTGCGCAGAATTGAAGAACCAGAAGGGTAAGGGTCCATGAGTCAAGGGTTGGTCAGTGGTACCCTCAATTCTCATCACGAGGAATTTCATCATCAGAGGTAGAGAAAGCATTCCAACACTCCTGGACTGCCTTAGATTTCTTAAGCAAGTTGAACGTATATGGCCAGGAGTCTTAAAGTGATAGTGGAATAGAAGAATTGATTCTTGTTGGAGATATCTTAGAGTTGTCAGAAGCAGATGAGGATGAAACTTATAGTAACGCTAAGGCTTTTCTTATACCTCTTATAGAAAGGGTAAATCTAGGCAGGATTGTATATATACCGGGAAATCACGATCACCATTTATGGGTGGAACTACTCGCAGCTGAGAGAATTACTAAATTACTATACGATTATGAGCGACGGTTTGCACTTGAAATTCCCTATTATATTAAACGATCAGAAACAGGGGAGGAACCTGGTCTTTATAAATTAGTGAGCAAACGCCCAGATTCTGACGACGAAGGTGATTATTCCAGAGCCATTTTGAAGGAGTGTCACAAACGAATTGGTAAAGTTTGATGGCAAACCTGGCAGTGTCAACGCACAAGGGTTAACGTTTTGCTTTGAGTGTACCGAATATGGCAACTGGCAGCATCACTGATCAAGAGCTACACTGGATGGAGATGACCTTTTCTTATTGTCTTGGGCAGAGATGATGAGTAATCAGGATGCACTTTGAATCATAATCTAACCAGTATATCTCAGTTTAACAAATCCCTGATTTTTGCTACCATAATTTTCAGAAATATCTGCCTCTTGGCAAGCTTAGTTAACAAAAAATTAAGGAGGCACTAAATGCCCCGAAGGTCCTTAGAGGCAATAGTCAAAAAACGCCTTAAACAGCATAAAACAGAAAAGATCGTTCTCTTATTTCTTATCGCCTTAGGAGCAGTTCTCACATTAGCTGGAATAGGAGTGTACTTTTATGTTGGCAAGCTCACTCTTGTTCAGCAGGCCTATGCAGCACCTCCCAAAGATTTTATGATGTCCCAGCTAAGGCTTCTGTGTGACTTTGCAAGAGTTTTAGGAGTTGTCTTCTCGCTCATCGGTGTTGTTTCTATAATCCTCGCCCTGGATAGATTAACCTTTTCCAGAGAATCCTACAGGATGGCCTTATTCATTAATGGCTTAAAAGAGAAATGATTTGTTTGAGAGCAAAAATTGGCCATAATCTGCCCGATATGCGGGCACCAGTACGATGTAACCCTTTTTGAGTTTGGCAATATTGTTGAATGTGATTGCGGGGCAAGGATAAGACTTGATCCTGAGAAAGGAGTGATTACACAAAATGAAAATAGAAAAAAATGATGACTTCAGGCTTTAAAGTAACCATCCTTATCTTTTCTTTGTTACTGTTTCTTTTTAACATTGGTGCGTATGCCTCAATTAGTGCTTGCTCCTCTCTTGTTGATGATCCAGGAGTAAAGGCAGAGGAGGAGCAATCGACTGCGCCAGGAGAAGAAAAAGAGGATAAAATCAAGCCCAACTATGATACCTTAGAGGAATCTTTACCCCCAGCGACAGGTGAAAAACCCACAATAGTAATTCCGGATCTTAAAATAATAACTGTCTCTAACTCATGGGGAAAAGTTTCCCTGGATGTGACAACTGTCAATACAAAGATTGTAATTAATGATCCTAACCTTTATCTTGTCCCCCTAAAAGTCCTCTGTGATATTTACCTTAATGGCATAAAAATGGTAGCTGATGTTGGAGAAGATATGCAAATAACAAAATGTGCAAGTGGGACTTCTGTACGCTTTTCGGCCACTATAGATAATGAGAACATTATTAAATGGTGGGTATCGCATATAAAAAGGGGTGAGAAAACCAAGGTAAGAATCGAAGGCAAGCTCATCATTTCATTGGACAGAGTAGATCTTGTTTATCCTTACTTTCGGGAAACAGAATTTGAAACTAATATGCTGAAGGGTCTAAATGGTCGGAACTTGGGTCATATTAATGTTGAAATAATCAAGCTCGGGATAGATTCTTTAAGTTCGAGCTGGGGGAAAGTCAGCCAGGCTGAAACTCAGATAATACACAAATTGACAATTCACAATTTTGGTTGGTTGCCATCTTCCCCAACCGTTACTGATGTGGAATACGAGCTAACTCTAAATGGGATTAAAATGGCCAGGGGTAACGCAGGCTTGCCTCTCATTCTTTTACCCGGACAAAAACGCTCAGTTACCTTTACCTCGAAGATAGATAACGAGAACATTATAAAATGGTGGGTATCGCATATCAGTGGTGGTGAAAAAACTAAATATTGCTTGAGATATACGCCCATGGTAAAGTTCCTTGGTGCAAGGGTAGCTAACTGGCCAAATAAAAGATGCGGTGCTTTTCAAACCAACTTTTTCTCTCAAGAAAAGTAAGTTGAGAAAGTCCGAAAATGCTTAATTTTAAATTTACCGGAATCCCCACCTGTAAAGGTGGGGATGAGAGCAATTTCGTGCATCTTCCGTTCTTTGGTATAATAGAGGCATGAAACTCAAAAAATTAGCACATACAGTATTACAGTATATAGAACCCAATACTACATTGTATGGATAACCCGCTATAGAAGGAAAATACTTGTAAAAGGGTAAGGAAGATGGGGAAAAGGTTATTTTGTTTCCATGGTGGGAATAAACGAAGAGATAATAAGAAAATACATAGAGCTGCAGGAAAAGGAAAATGCAGGAC
>QMQA01000094.1 GCA_003648845.1 Candidatus Aerophobota bacterium | reverse complement strand
TCCTATTGCAGAAATGTATGCCAGAATCGGACCAGGAGATGATGGAAGTATTCAGGTACGTATGATAGGCTCACTCCTGGAACAGCAAATTATAAATTTTATAGAGAATAACGTGAGGGATGAGAAAATTAAAAGAAAAATTATTGACTGCGTAAAAAACAGCATTCCGTCGCCTCCCGGTGAAGAGAAGATAAAACAGTACCTTGAAAAAGAAGCTAAAAAGTTTAAACGGATAAAGGTCAAGATTTATGAATAAATAATTTTATGGTCAATTTTTCTCGTAGGGTGGAAAGAGATATTCTTTCCATTTTAAGCGAAAATATTTTAGCAAAATTGGAAATAAGACTTTCCTTTACCTCCTCAATCTTTACATCTTTTTTCAAAATAGCGGTGAGGGAAGTCATTACCTCCGGCTCCATTCCGCAGGGCTGGATCAGGTTGAAATAGTCAAGGGCACAATTTACATTAAGGGCAAAACCATGCATGCTGATCCAGTTTTTAACCTGAATACCAATAGAGGCTATTTTTTTATCTTTCACCCACACGCCGGTTAATTCCTTCCTTCTCTGAGCCAGGATGCCAAATCCTCTCAGACATCTTATAATTACTTCTTCCAGCTGCCTTAAATAAAGATGTAGATCTTTGTTGTATTTCACCAGATCAAGGATAGGATAACCTACAATCTGTCCCGGACCATGGTAGGTGACTTTGCCACCTCTACCAATCTCATAAATAAAAATACCTCTTTGTTCAAGTTCAAGCTTGTCTACCAGAATTTCTTTTAAAGAGCCCTTCTTTCCTACAGTTATAGTAGGAGGATGTTCCAGTAAAATCAAAACATCCTCTTTTAGCCTTTTTTCTTTTTTACCTTGGAAGATTTCCTCCTGCAGTCTTAGCGCCTCCTTGTAATCAATCAGACCGAGCTTGACTGCAAGACATATATTATCATCCACCTTTTTCTCCTTGCAAGTTGAGCTGCTCTAACCTGTATATTCCAGCATTCTGTCAAGTGCTTTTTTGGCTTTTTTTCTGATACTATCTTCAAGTACAATCTGATATTTTTCCTCTCTTAAAGACAGGTAAACATCCTCTAAGGTGATCAGTTTCATATCTAAGCACATAAGAGCAGAGCCAGCAGCAAAAAACTCTTTTCCGGGATTTTCTTTCTTCAAACGATGAATTAATCCTTCTTCTGTTCCAATGATAAATTTTTTAGCAGTTGATTCTCTGGCAAATTTTACCATTCCTCCTGTGCTTGCCACTCTATCGGCCAGTTCTATAACCTCAGGGAGACATTCAGGATGAACAACGACCTTTGCATCAGGATGGAGCTTTTTTGCTTTTATTATGTTTTCTGCCCTGATTCTTTCATGCACATAACAGTACCCCTTATAGGGAATAATTTTCTTTTTCATAAATTTTGAGACAAAACTTGCTAAATTTCGATCCGGAACGAATATGATCTTTTGTGTGGTCATATTCCTGGCAACTTCCACAGCGTTGGATGAGGTACAACAGACATCACTTTCTGCTTTAACCTCGGCATTGGTATTAACATAAGAGAGAACCTGGGCCCCGGGATGTTTTTCCTTGAGCTTTTTTAAGGTATCCTGTGTAATCATATCAGCCATTGGACAGCCAGCTTCTTTTCGAGGAAGAAGAACCATCTTTTCCGGAGAAAGTATTTTAGCAGTCTCGGCCATAAAACGAACTCCGCAGAACACAACTGTCCTGCAGGAGACACTTTGTGCTTTACGACTCAGCTCCAATGAGTCACCAACAAAATCTGCTATATCTTGAATTTCACTTCTCTGATAATTGTGGGCTAAAATAATAGCATCTTTTTCTTTCTTCAGATCTTCTATTTTCCCAATTATATCTTCCTTTTCCAATTTGCCACTCCTTTGACCTCTGGTTTATTTTCCGGCTTTCCATTTTCACAGTTTTCCCCTTTGCCAAAGGGGAAAGATTGTCCTCAGTTTCTCAACAATGGAAGGTAGAGCATTAACCACTCTTTGAATATCTTCCTCTGTACCTGCTCTTCTGCCTTGCTCATGATGAGCTCCATGAAAAAAAGCAGCATTTCCTTTAAAACCTCAGGGTGAGTGGGTGTGGTAGCAGCATAATCCAGATATATTTTTCCCATATTTTTTATCCCCTCTTAAAAATCCCAGAAGACTGAAATTACCTTTCTCTTAGCGCTTTAAAGGTGTAGCCTGTTTCCGGACCGGGAATAGGAGCTACCGGTTCGGTTAAGAGAAACTCACCTTTTTGAATCCAGCTTTTAAGGATACCGGCAATTTTTTTGGCTTTATAGTAGCTGGAAAGTGAAGCTGTGGGAACCTCTTTATCTTTTATAAAGATTTTCCCACTTTTAAGCTGGGCGTAATTTACCTCTCCGAGAGTCCCACCTTCTCCTGAAGGATAAGATTTGCTGTAATCAACAATTTGAGTAAAAATTTCCTCATCCTTTACAGCCGTATACCTGCAGATTTCCTCATTTAAAATGGGAACAGGCACGCCAATACCCACAGAGAGAGTTGCCCCATAGCCAATCATACTTGTTCCTACCAGATATTCTGGAGACATCCCTTTAAGATCACCTATTACTGCCAGGGTGCCAGCTGGTACAAAAGGAACATCATTTTCTTTCCTTGGTGCTGCAGGATTGTGCTGGGTTCCATGCCATATTATATAGCCTATTCCACCTCCCAGAAAAATCCTGGTGCCAATTCCAATTGTCTTATACAAGGGGTCATTAAGAAGAGGAGACAGTTGCCCGGCACTACAGTAGTTAGCATTGCCCATATTTGGTTGTAGAACACCCATATAAGTATAGATAATTTTATCCGAGAGGTTAACTGCCACATTGTAATTCTGAGAACAGTTGCGAGGGTTAAAAAGAACTGCTTCATTTAAATCTTTTATATTGATCATGGCCTCGAGTTTTTTTCTGGGATAACAATCTGTCCCGTAGGCAGTTGCTACCAGTTTTATATCCTTACCAGCTACTAAATCCTGGATAACATGCCCCCCACCGTACTCAAACTTCCCCGGGTAGATTCTATTTTTTGGATCATCCTCGGGAATAGCGGTAGCCCCAAGGTAAATATCTACTGCTGCCAGGCCGGTATAAGCGGGAACTCCATTAAGATAAACTTTTCCTCCACCTAACTTTATCCTTGGCCTGGAGTGCCCAATATTAAAGTAAGCACCTGATGAGCACATAGGGCCGAAAGTAGCTGTTGTAACCACATCCACTTCTTCAGTAGCTTTTTTAACTCCTTTTTCCTCCACAATATCAATCATCTCCTCAGCATCTACCACCACTACCTTGCCTTTTTTGATTTTTTCATTAATCTCGGCAATTGTTTTTTTCATCTTACTCAACCTCCCTTGTCCGAAAAAGTGCTTTCCTGACTGAATTTATCAAAATTGTATAAATCATATTTAAAAAAGATACCCTGTCAACTAAGATTTTTTATGGCAGGTAGAGGTTAAAGGATGACTACCCGGTATTTTCTCCCAGTTTTTTAGCTTCCTCTATGAGCATTACCGGGATACCTTCTTTTACCGGGTAAACAAGTCTGCACTTATGGCAGATGAGGTCTTCCTCGCCCTGGCAACATTTGTATTCCAGCTCACCCTTGCATTTCGGGCAAACCAGAATCTCCAGAACTCTTTTATCAAGACCCATTTTTACCTTCTCCCTTAAGATATCAGAATCTTCACCGATTTTCCCTGTTTTAATGATGCCTGGGCTGCCTCAAGAATCCTTACCACCCTGAATCCTTCTTCGCCATCGGTAAATGGAACTTTATCCTTTTCTAAGCATTCTATAAAATGCAAACACTCTTCTTTCAAAGGCTGTTTATCCTCAATTTGGGGTATAATCACTTTCCCATCTCTTACACTAAAGGTAGCCTCAACCGCATTCTCTTTTACCACAATTCCCCTATCATATATCTTTAATTTGCAAAAGGGAGCAAGTTCATCAAAAATCATCATCTTTTCTTTTCCTATTATTTTTAGCCTTCTCACCTTTTCTACATCAAACCAGCTTGCATGAATGTGAGCAAACATCCCTCCCTTGAAAAACAAGTTCAAAAATACAACATCTTCTATACCCTTTTCTTTCTGCAAAAAGCTTTTTCCAAAAGCACTTACTCTTTCAGGATATTCTCCCAGAAGATAAACTGCAATATAAACATCATGCGTTGCAAGGCACCACATAACATTTTCCACTTTCCTCACTCTGCCAAGACTCAGTCTCTGAGAATGAAAGTAGCAGACCTCGCCAATTTCTTTATTCTCGATCCTTTTTTTCATCTCACCGACCGCAGGATGATATTTTAAAAGATGTCCCACCATTATTTTTCTCCTTTTCTTCTGAGCAAGGTCAACTAAACCTGCGGCATCTTTGCTGTTTAAAGTTAAGGGTTTCTCTATTAAAACGTGCTTCTCAGCCTCCAGAGCCTTTCTGGCAAGTTCAAAGTGAGTATGAGGAGGGGTAGCAATAACAACTGCATCAATTTTTTTGTTATTTAGAATATTTTTATATTCATGGGTTACTTTTATCTGAGGATAGTTATCTTTTACCCATTTTAAAGAGGTATCATTTGGATCATAACAAAAAAGAAGATTGGCCTTTTCAATCTCATGAAAATTTCTCACCACATTTTTCCCCCAGACCCCTACTCCGGCAACAGCTACATTTACCATTTTATCTCCTATAATACTGCCTTATCCGGTAATTTTATCCATGATCCTGATCCAGTTTTTGACCTGTGGAATTTTTCTGTATTTTTCCTGAGTTGAGAGCACCACACAGTTTTTTTCTTTTATCTGGCCTTTATCCTTTACCCTTTTATACTTCACATCATCAAAGGCGAGGCTCTTTAAGCTCATCTCCACAATATCTGCCAGCTCTCCATCTCCCAGAATAACAAAATTCCTTGCACCCTTTGTATACTCGGTCAAAATCAAGGATTGTATTTTTTCTTTCATTTTTTTTAAAGAATCCAAAGTATTAAGGAAATATCTGTAGGATTTTTTAGCTTTTTCAGAGAATCCTTTCGGAGTAAGAATATATTCCAAACTCCTCTTGTTCATACCTTTTACCTTGACATACCCTTTTCTTATAAGCCTTTTTAAACTGATATTTACCATACCCAGAGAAATTCCCGCCTTTCTGGAAAGTTCTCTCTGGGTTATCCCTCTGTTCTTTGCTATCTCCTCTATAATTTTTAGTTCCCTGTCGGTTATCTCTTTTCCATCCATTTTACTCTCTTGTGTTCACCGTGTGAACATTATAAAACATCTAAAGAAACTGTCAAAAATTTAGGTTTCCCGTTTCCTGAAAATTTCATGAAACTGGAATCGCCTTTTGACATTGTTGCCCACATTTTATATTTTTAGTAGTGGAGAAAAAATATGGATGCTGATGAGCTCAAAAATGAAGCTGCCGTATCAGATGCTCCCAGAATGAGACATCTTCTTGAAGAGGCAGCCCGAATACTTAAAAAAGAAAGGCAAAAGGGGGAAATTGGCCAGCAAAAAATAAAAGGAGGACTTGTTGATCTACCCCCTGAAGGAAAAGCTATCGTGGTGGGGGACCTCCATGGCGATCTGAATAGTTTGGTAACTATTCTCAAAGAAAGTCAATTTTTAAAAAGAGTTACCAGAGAGAAAACATATCTCATCTTTCTGGGCGAT
>QMQA01000093.1 GCA_003648845.1 Candidatus Aerophobota bacterium | reverse complement strand
CACTTGGAATTCCTTCTGGGGAGGATAAAATTGTTCAGATGGGTATAAAATCTCGAGGTCATCCTTACCTAAGGAAGGAAGTTATGATATCTATTTGACAAAAGAATTAACCGAAAGGATTATAAAGAAAAACGCAGCTTATCCTGGGTTTATTAGAAATCTAATTCAGGAAGGGATAAAAGAGGGATAAATAAAGTCTCTTTGATGCACACAAACTCTCTGTAATACTTGTGGGAATAGTGCACAGCTTGACCATAAACTGGATGACTCAGGGAGAAAGTTACTCTCTTGTAGGAGATAGTAACCTTGATTGGGAGATTTTCTGGGAAGAAGCAAGATTAAAAAAAGAATAAAGTTAAGGAGGAGAGAAAATGTTAAAGCAGGTCTTTAAAGAAAAAGTTGTTGTGTTTTTAGTTCAAAGGTATGTCACAAAGCTTGCCAATACGGTGGACAAGGAGGATTTCTACAATACGTTTGATAGTATCCTGGCAAGTCTTGAAGAGCATTCTGTGGATCAGAATAAAAATGCGGTAAGAGTTGTGAGGAAAGCTGGAAAAAATGGACACCCTTATGTTGAACTTGCAAGACTGCTGGTCCAAAGAAGACTTTCAAAGATTCCCAGGAAGAGGTTGGTGGATACTTTCTTTATTCCTTGGATAATGACAGATAAAATGAAACTTAGAAAGATGCTTGAAGAAGAAGGTTTTGAGCCCCCCCTGGTTTTTTGTTATCTCTCCCTTAAAATACTGCGACCTTTCCTGCCCCGGGTGTTATGCTAATGCTGATAGAGGGCAGGTTTATCTTGACTACAGGCTTTTAAATAGGATAGTTTCTGATGCTAAAAAGCTTGGAATAAGCTTTATCACCATTTCTGGAGGAGAACCTTTTATTTACCATGACAAAAAAGAGGGAAAAAACATCATTGACTTTTTCCGTGCAAATTCTGATATGTATTTTCAGGTGTACACCAATGGTACCTCCTTAATAGATAGAGAGCTTGCAGATAGAGAGCTTGCAGAAAGGGTGAAAAAAGGAGATAAGAAAGCAAAAGCTGCCCTTGAGAGGATAAGAAAAGCTGCAAAGAGAAACAGGAGCCTTTATGGAAGGGAAAATATTGTTCCTCTCCTTGCAAAATTAGGAAATGTTGCTCCCGCCATAAGTCAGGAAGGATTTGAGAAGGAAACTGACAGGAGAAGAGGAGAGGGGATGTATGTTTTAATTTCAAATGCCAGAAAAAATCTCACATCCCATGGAGTGTTACATGGATTTAGTATAACCCATACAAGGGAAAATGCAGATATCGTTACGCAGAAGAGGTTAGTAGATGAGCTCATAAACCAGGATGTCTCTTTCGGCTGGTTTTTTATTTACATACCAAAAGGAAGAGACCCTGATGTAAATCTTATGCCAACTCCTGAGCAGAGGGTTCGTTTAAGAGACTTTGTCTGGGGGATGAGGAATAAAGAGCCTATATTTATAGGAGATTTCTGGAATGATGGACCTTGGGTAGGTGGTTGCATTGCGGGAGCAAGAAAATATTTTCATATAAGAGCAGATGGGAAAGTCACTCCCTGTGTTTTTGCTGACTTCAGCATAGGGCACATAGAAGAGGATTTCTATAAAAAAGGAAAGACGCTAAAAGATGTTATTCAACATCCAGCTTTTCGTTTCATAAGGGAAAAACAACTTGAAATAGAAAATAAGTGTACCCCTTGCTGTATAATAGATAATCCCTACATTTTAAGAGAAGCTGTTGGGAAGTTCGGTCTTGAGCCTGCTCTTCCTGGAGAGGAAGAAATAGTTAAGGGTAACAGGGCGAAATTCCTTGATAGATATTCAGAGGAAATGAGAGCTATAACTCAGAAATACCGGGAGGAGCTTAAAAACGGTAAGTTAGATACAGAAAATGTAAAGCTAAGTGAGGTTATAAGAAACTATGAAAAGAGAAACAAGGACAGGGTTTATTTTGAAAAAAAGGTTTATTCTTAAGGTTATAAGATTTTTAAAAGGAGTTAGAGATGGACCTGAGTTATCTTGTGGAGTTTTTTCTTAAAAACAAAGTTAATAGAGTTGTTTTTTCCTACCTTGCAAGGAAAAACGGGAAAGATAAAAGTATTCTCGAGGAGCTTCTTGCCTTTTATACAGGAGAAAGGTCTGCAGGTTTTTTCACCAGGGTAAAACTTTCCCCTTTTTACCTTTTTTTTGAGATAGGAAGGATTATTTTAAATCAAACAAGAGAGGAGGCAAAAAAGAAACTGTCCGACCCCATTTTCCAGCACGGAATTGCCCTTACCATGAGGTCTGTTGGAAAATATGGAGTGACAAAACCTCAGATTTTTTCTGCTCCGCCTGTTGTTGTCTGGAACTTTACCAACGTTTGCAATCTTAAATGCAGACACTGCTATCAAAATGCAGGAAAAAGGTTGAAAAACGAGCTTTCCCTTGAAAAGCGTCTTGAGATAGTTGATGAACTTGCAAAAGAGGATGTTTTTTCTATTGCTTACTCTGGAGGAGAGCCTCTTATGGATGAGGATATCTGGAAAGTTCTTGAGAGAGGCGCAGAATGCGGTTTATATCAGTCAATAGCCACCAATGGGACCCTCATAACTCCACAGGTGGCAAAAAGGATGGCTGATGTGGGGGTTAACTATGTTGAGATAAGCCTTGATTCAACAAAACCTGAAGTTCATGATAGATTCAGAGGTGTTCCAGGGTTCTGGAAAAGAGCCGTGAAGGGAATAGAAAATGCTGTTGCGCAGGGAAAGTATGAGGTGGGGGTTGCTTCTACCATAACTCAGATGAACTTTGATGAACTTGAGGATCTCATTCAGTTTTCCAAAAATATCGGAGCTAATAAATTTTACGCTTTTAATTTTATACCTACAGGGAGAGGAAAGGATATAGTTGATATGGATTTGACTCCCGAACAAAGAGAAAAGATGCTTAATATACTTTATGACCATTATGAAAAGGAAGATATAGTTTGCATGACAACCTCTCCCCAGTATGCAAGGGTCTGTATGATGAGGGGAAACCTGGAAAAAATCCCCACCTCTCACTATACCTATTCAAAAGGAAAAAAAGCTAAAACTTTAGCAGAATTTATTGGAGGTTGTGGGGTGGGGAGGGCATACTGTTCTATTCAGCCTGATGGAGTTATTACTCCTTGTGTCTTTATGCCTATCCCGGTGGGAGATTTAAAACAAAAGAGTTTCAGGGAAATATGGGAAGAGTCTCCTGTTCTTAAGGAACTTAGAACAAGAGAGGACCTTGAGGAGCACTGTGGAGTATGTGAGTACAGGTCAGTGTGTGGAGGTTGCAGAGCAAGGGCATACAGTTATTTTGGTAATTACAAAGCTCCTGCCCCCGGATGTATTAATAATAAAGATGTTTTTTTCAAACTAAAAGGTTTAAGGGAGGAGAAGGTAAAATTAAAGAGCATTTGAAAGCAAGAGTTATATCAGGCCTCATCTGGGCAGGGGTTTTAATTCCGGGGATTGCAGGGTTTATTGTATTTTTTGGATTTTTTGCTATTTTTCTTGTTATAAGCTTGGGGGTAGTATTTTTCCTGTGTTGGGGATTTGTGCTGTTAAGCATCGTAGAGAGAGTATCAGAGAAATTAAAGACCAAAAGATGAGAAGTGAAATGTTATGTGCAGGTTTTTGTTCTTACTGTGAGGGACAGGATTGAGGAAAGGTTGGTGGAAGTGGAAGAGAGAAAAAGACTTGTTTGTGTGAGATGTCAGAAAATTCATTATAAAAATCCTATCCCTGTTTTCACACCATCTCCGCTGTCTTTGTGGTAAAAGTAGAGGGTAGATTAAAGGCAGGAGATGATGCAAAAAAAGTGGAGTTTTTTCGGAGGACAACCTTCCTTCTGATATTGCCTTTGATCATGCCAGAATAATAAGGGATCACTTCCAATGCAAGAGATTAAAGACGTACTATAAATGTCAAATAAAGCTCCTCGCCTTTCGGCGAGGAGGACCTTTAAATAATAAAAAGGGGAAGATAATGAGTGAAAGAAAAATGTTAGTTAAAGAAGTGATGAGGCGAGAGGTAGTAACGGTTAGAGAAGCTACCACTCTGAGGGAGTTAATGGGGATATTCCAAAAATATACTTTTCATACTCTACCGGTAGTAAAAGAAGATAATAGAATTGTTGGAGTTGTTGCCTTGGAAGATATCCTGAAAATTTTCGAACCAGCCCCTCCCCATGTTATGGAGCTGGTTAGAAGAAATCCTTTGTGGAATGAATCAGAGGAGAGGGAAATAAATCTTTTCGAGACAGATCTCTCTCCGGAAATGGGGGTACTCTGTATTGTTAAGGATTTGATGAGGACGGATGTAGTAACTATAGATGAAGAGGCGACAACTATCCAAGCTCGTGCTTTGATGAAATTACATGGTATAAGAAGATTGCCAGTTGTAGATAAAGGTGGATATCTGAAGGGTATTATCAGTCTATTCGATATAATCCTGGCTGTCTTTAGAGAGAAGGGCATTCTCTAATTCTGAAATAAAAAGGAGATTTGGGATGAATTCAATATCCGCTGTAGGAATCTTTATGATAGTTGGGCTTTTTGGCGGCTTTGTTGCTAGAAAAATTAAGTTTCCTACTATTAGTGGTTACATCATCACAGGCATAGGTCTAAGTCTCTTGAATGTTATACCTCGGGAATTAATAAATGGGGAGTTAAATGTAATTACTGATGTTAGCTTAGGGATTATTGGCTATTTAGTAGGTGGAGGCCTTAAGCTTAAAAGACTAAAGAAATTAGGGAAGGTTATTCTCTCAATCACTCCCTTTGAGACAATAGGGGCCTGGATATTTGTCACGGTACTGATAGCCTTTCTTGGACCTTTCATTATAAGAGTTGGTTTCCCTAATTCTAATTTCTATCAGAGTTATTTACCCATGGCTCTGGTTCTCGGCGCTATATCCTGTGCTACTGCTCCAGCTGCAACTGTAGCTATAATACATGAATATAAAGCAAGCGGTTCCTTCACTACCACCCTGCTGGCTATAGTTGTCTTGGATGATGCGGTTGCTGTTATTGCTTATGCCATTGGCTCAAGTATTGCAGAGACACTGATTGCCGGTCTTAAAAGTATTTCCTGGTATAGAATACTGATGCCTCCAACTATTAATATTTTCGGCTCTATACTTTTGGGAATAGCTCTTGGATTTGGACTGATTTACATAAATCGTTTTGCAAAAACGAGGCAGAAACTCTTGGTTATGGTTTTGGGCACGATTTTGTTATGCGTTGGGGCAGCAAAAGCTTTAGATATTTCCAATATTTTGGCAAATATGGCTCTGGGCTTTGTTATCACAAATAGAATGAAGACCAGTGAAAATATGTTCGGAGTGATTAGTCACATTGAGGATGTAATCTTTGCTGTGTTCTTTACCCTGGCTGGCCTCCATTTCGACTTAGGGGTTATAAAGATGGCTGGAATATTGGCTGTATTACTGTTTGTAGGTAGATGTAGCGGTAAGTTTGTAGGGGTATATTTAGGAGCATCTATTTCTCATAGTCCTTTAGCAATTAAGAAATACCTGGGTTTCGGTTTATTGCCAATAGCTGGCGTTACTGTAGGTCTGGCT
The DNA here is from genome assembly GCA_003648845.1 of Candidatus Aerophobota bacterium. The sequence goes on along the minus strand of QMQA01000093.1, from coordinate 202 downwards.
ATGCTAATCAAGCAACACCCTGCTTTTTCAAGCGTAGAAAGTATAATGATAAACGGTATTTTGGCCTCAGTTATCATAAACGAATTAGTTGCGCCCCCACTGACAAAATATGCTATCTTTAAGGCAGGAGAAGCGCTTAAAGAAAAGTAGGCTATCGAAAGGGCAGTTTTAGGATTTTTACCTCGAACTGCTCTTCTTTTTT
>QMQA01000092.1 GCA_003648845.1 Candidatus Aerophobota bacterium | reverse complement strand
GTAAAAATGTAAGTGAGCGCAGGATCTACATTGATACTCAGGATAACATCGTATACAGTGTTAACACCCAGTACGGGGGTAACAGTATCGGGCTCAAGAAATTAGCTATGCGTCTTGCAATAAATTTAGCATCAAAAGAGGGCTGGTTGACAGAACATATGTTTATCATGGGAGTTCATGGTCCCGGAGGAAGGGTAAGTTATTTTGCCGGAGCATTCCCTTCTCTTTGCGGAAAAACTTCTACTTCCATGGTAGAAGGAGAAACCATAGTTGGTGATGATATAGCTTTCCTGAGAAAAAAAGGAGGAAAGATACGGGCCGCAAATCCAGAGAAAGGGATATTTGGAATAATAAAAGGTATAAACTCAAAGGATGATCCTATCCTATGGAAAGCTCTGCAATCACCAGGTGAGGTTATATTTTCCAATGTACTTGTCACAGAGGATAAAAATGTTTACTGGATCGGGAAAGATGAGGAAATTCCTACAAGAGGATATAATCATTCCGGTAGGTGGTGGATCGGCAAAAAAGATACTGAAGACAAACAGATACCCCCTTCTCATCCTAATGCCCGATTTACACTGGAGCTAAAGCTTCTTGAAAACCTTGATCCAAGAGCTGATGACCCGGATGGCGTTGTAATCAGTGGTATAATCTATGGAGGAAGAGACTCTGATACCTGCCCCCCGGTGGAAGAGTCTTTTGATTGGGTGCATGGAATAGTAACAAAGGGAGCCTCACTTGAGTCAGAGACAACAGCTGCCACCCTGGGAAAAGAAGGTGTAAGAAAGTATAACCCTATGTCTAACCTCGATTTTCTTTCAATACCTGTAGGAAGGTATATTGAGCACAATCTAAATTTTGGCGGCTCTTTGAAAAACCTTCCCCTTATCTTTTCTGTAAATTACTTTTTAAAAGATTCCCAGGGAAATTTTATGAATAGTATAGCTGACAAAAAAGTATGGCTTAAATGGATGGAGCTTCGTGTTCACGGGGATGTTGGTGCAATTAAAACACCAACGGGTTTTATACCTGAATACGAGGACCTCAGAAACTTGTTTAAAAAAGTGCTTGATAAAGAATATCCAGAGAATGATTATATTAAGCAATTTACTATAAGAGTCCCCGAAAATTTAGCCAAGATTGATAGGATAACAAAAATCTACGAAAAAATCCCCCATACACCAAAAGTGGTATTCGAAGTACTGAAGGAGCAAAGGGAAAGACTGATTAAGGCACAAAAAAGATTTGGAGATTACATCCCACCGGATAGATTAAAATTTTAATCTCTCAGCCATATTTTTAAAAATTTATAATCTTTACTAAGGCAAAATGAGGGGGTAGAAAATGAAAGCAATGGTACTTAAAGAAACCTCCACAATAGAAAAAGAACCTTTAGAAATGGTTGACCTGCCAATTCCTGAACTACACTCAAACCAGATTTTGGTAAGGGTTTTAACCTGCGGAGTTTGTCATACCGAACTTGACGAAATTGAAGGAAGAATTCAACCAAAACTTCCCATAGTTCCCGGTCATGAAATTGTAGGAATAGTGGAAAAATTAGGTCCAAAGGCTACCCGATTTAAAAAGGGAGACAGAGTAGGAATTGCCTGGATTCACTCCAGCTGCGGAAAATGTAGTTTCTGCAGAGAAGGAAAAGAAAATCTATGTGCTCAATTTCAAAGCACAGGTTGCGATGTTAATGGTGGTTATGCTGAGTTTACCGTGGTTTCAGAAGATTTTGCCTATCCAATTCCTCAGAGATTCTCGGATGCCCAGGCAGCTCCCCTTTTGTGTGCGGGAGCAATTGGCTACAGAGCCCTAAAACTTACAAATCTGCAGGACGGTCAAACTCTTGGCCTTTACGGCTTTGGAGCTTCAGCTCATATTGTTATTCAAATAGTTAAATACAGGTATCCTAACTCCAGGGTATTTGTCTTTACAAGACCCCATCAAAAGGAACACCAGGATCTGGCAAGGAGGTTAGGAGCTGACTGGATTGGAGCAACTGGAGACACTCCACCGGTAAAAATCAGCTGTGGTATTGACTTTACCCCTGCCTGGAGACCTGTAGTTGAGGCTTTGCGAGTTTTAGAAAAAGGAGGAAGAGTTGTCATAAATGCCATTAGAAAAGAAGAAAAAGACAAAGACTTTCTCTTGAAATTAGATTACGCTAAACACATCTGGCAGGAAAAAGAGATAAAAAGTGTGGCCAATATCACAAGAAAAGATGCTCAGGAGTTTTTACCTCTTGCAGCAGAAATTCCAATATTACCGGAAGTTCAGGAAATGGAACTAAAGGATGCTAACAGAGCTTTAATTTTACTTAAACAGGGGAAAATTAAAGGAGCTGCTGTTTTACGAGTTTCTGATTGAAAGATGAGCAAGGCAAAGCTTCGTTGCGAAGCGAAGAGAGCCATCTCCCCAGAGTAAACCTTACGTATCCGGTCTGTCTGAAAAGACTTTTCAGGAAGCTGGAGAGCTACAAGATGTGGCCAGCTTTGAAAAAATGAAAATCTTGCATCCTAAACCACTTTCTCTTAAGGACCTTTTAATGGGAAGGTAGAGGGGTATAATACAGCAGTTAAAACCTTAAAGCATATAAGCTCTGGGATAAGGGATATAGAGCTTTACAAGAAGATAACGTTGGAGTTGGTACCCATTGACCTCTTACCCCACTTGTTGGCATATAATCTGCGGCTCTTGACATTTTCTACAATGAGAGTATCTTTAAAAAAAGAAAGAGCGATTTTTTGTTCTTTTAATAAAAGGAGTTTTGCCCTTCCTCCAGAAGGCTCTCCTGCTTTCTCTCCAGGTTAGAGTGAAAACCAGAAGGGACAATCTCACCAGAGGAAGTCTGCAGAAAAATCTTTGGAAGGTTTGCTGTTAAATAAATGAACAAAACAAAAATAAAAGAGGGTGAAAAAACATTTAAGGTAAAAAATACAGTATATTAAAATTGAAGAAACCAAGAGTGAATGAGAAACTGATAAGTGGGTAGAAAAATAAGGAAAGGATAAGACGGTATCTTTCTCAAAGAAAGAAAAGATGCTGTGAAAAATAAAAGAGGAAGGAGGATCAGCATGAAGAAAGCGAGGATTGTGGTAAGTTTTTTTCTGGCAGGGCTTGTAGTGGGACTCTTTGTGGGGATAGCTTCAGGAGAGGCAGCGTATGAAAAGATTAACTGGAATGCTCCAAAGCCAATTCATGAGAGAATAGGTGGGCCTGAATACATTCTGCCTCAAGGATGGAAAGAAGCAACAGCTGGTGTAAAGAAGATTCGCGTATCTAATTTCGGTGCATTAAAACATGACCCTGCAACAGTAGCCAACGCCAAAAAATTCACAGAGCTTACAGGAATTAAAGTTGAACTTTTAGCCTGGGCAGAAGCACCCATTGTGGCAAAGACAATCTCAATACTTGCTGCAAGAAGCAAAGCTGTAGATGTTTTTTGTTATGATCATCCAACAACCTACACGCAATTTGCCGCCGCTGGATGGCTACACTCTCTTGATGCAATATGGAATGACCCTGATGTATGGAAGCTTTATGCTCCTCCCACAAAAGAGGGACTTACTGCACCTGATGGGCATATTTACGGGTCAATCGGACAGGTTAAAACAATGATGCTTTATTACAGACCTTCCATTGTTCCCACTGTACCTGAGACCTGGGTTGATCTTCAAGAAACTGCCAGAAAAGTTACAACTTCTGCAGTCTGGGGATTTGTATTTCCAGCTGGAGGAGAAATGGACATTATTTATCCTCTCAGAGATATGATATACTCCCAGGGTGGAAGACTTGTAGATAAAAAAAGACAGAGAATTGTGATCAACAGTCCAGAAGGAAGAAGAGCCTGGAAAATGCTTTGTGATATGGTATTGGTAGACAAATCTGCTCCAGCCTCTGTTCTGGAATACTCCTGGATGGGAGCATCAGACATGTTCGCCATGGGTAAGGCTGCAATGGTAATGAGTCACACTGTTGATGCAAACAGATTCCAGGACCCTGTGAAGGCTCCCGGAATTAAGGGTGACTGGGATGTAGCAGCTCCTCCTAAGTGGGATGACGCTATGCCTGATGAGTACCATGCTTCTTATTTTGATATAGATGGGTATATGATCAACAAATATATAGACGACAAACACAAAGCCGCAGCAATGCTTTTCCTTGATTTTATGCGAAGCTTTGAGGCAAGCTACAGAGAGCTCATAATAGAAGGAAATGAAGCTGCGGTTCTGGCTGTATATGACACTCCTGCTGCTAAAAAAATTCCTGCTGCTGAGGGAAGAAAAATAGCTATGAGCAAAGCAGTTCTTGAGACTTTTCCTCCTGCTGGTAGAACTCTGACTGATATTATCAAAGAGCATTTTGGATATGCCGTTACTGGGAAGATGAAACCTATGGAAGCTCTGGAGAAATGTCAAGAAATTCTTGACCAATACGCAGTGCCTGAGTAGACTACCAAGGTGACCACTCAGGGGAAGGTTTAACAGAAATTTAAACCTTCCCCTGAGTATTTTGTCCTCTTCATAAGCTCAAAGGTGAAGTTAAAATGAAAATTAGTAATAGTAAGTATGGTTTTTTGTTGAATCTGCCGGGGTTTATGATAGTAATTTTGTGGGTATTTTTCCCCGCTATTCTCCTTATTTATACAAGCTTTCTCCGATACGACAATATCCATCCTATTATCTTTTCAGGCTTTGCAAATTATTCTCGCCTTTTTAAGGACCGTCTTTTCTGGCAAAGCCTCAACAGAATAGCTATATTTTGTCCGGGAACAACTACCTTAACTTTTTTCGGAGGATTAGTGCTTGCCCTATGTCTCTCAAGAATAAGAAAAGGAAAGGCATTACTCAGGACTCTTATGATTTTACCCTGGGCGGTGCCTGCTGTTGTTTCAGGAATAATCTGGAAGTGGATGTTCAGTCCTGATTTTGGTGTGATAAGTGATCTTCTTATGAAGATAGGAATAATTGATAAACCTTTAAATATGTATAGCACCTCTTCACTTGCAATGGTAGGAATTATTGTTGCCGATAGCTGGACAAGAATACCCTTCATGGGAATAATTTTGCTTGCTGCTCTTGTGGGTATCCCACAGGAACTATATGAGGCTGCCAAGGTAGACGGGGCAGGTGCTGCTCAAAGATTCTTTTATATATCTTTACCTCTTATAAAGGGACCTGCTCTTGTGGGGCTTTTAATCACGACCATGTTCTCTTTCAGAACAATTGATATTATAATCCCCCTCACAGGTGGAGGTCCGGGAAGAGCTACTTATGTTATTGGATATTATATATGGGACCAGATTGTGAAAAGCTTCAATTTTGGAGTAGCAGCAGCTGGAGGGATAATGCTTTTACTTATGATTATAGGCATTACATCAGTTTTTATATATTTCATGAGGAGATAAGTTATGGGTAATAAAATATTTGAAAATAAGTACTTTCCTTATGCAATAGCCATAGTTATTTTAGCTTTCATGACACTACCAATTTACTGGACAGCTGTAACTTCCTTTAAACCTGATGCGGAAACTTACGTATTTCCTCCGGTATATTTCCCCCGCCACCCCACTATTGATCCCTATAAGCTTCTTTTCCAGAACTACCCGTTTGTGTATTATCTCAGAAACTCCCTGATTGTCACCTCTATAACTACCCTCATTGTTACAGTTGTTGGAATGTTTGCTGCTTATGGGTTGAGTCTTTACAAGTTTAAGGGAAGCAATTTTATTTTATACTCCCTGCTTGCTACAAGAATAATACCCCCTCTTTCCCTGCTTTTACCTTTCTATATACTTGTAAGCAAGGTC
>QMQA01000091.1 GCA_003648845.1 Candidatus Aerophobota bacterium | reverse complement strand
TTGATTGGTTATAAGGCATATTTCTCTGCTGTGTTTGAGGATACCGGCTAAAAAATACTTTGCCATAGAGGATAAATTGTAAGGGTCATCCGGTGAAAAAAAGGCGTTTTTTTTATTTTGAAAGAGAGAAAGGTGAATATGCATTCCAGAACCGTTTTCACCTTTTAGTGGTTTGGGCATAAAGGTAGCGTGAACCCCGTTCCTCAACGCTATTTCTTTTACCAGCCATTTATGAGTCTGTAGATTATCAGCCATGGTTAGAGCATCTTTGTACTTGAGGTCAATCTCTTGTTGAGAGGGTGCAACTTCATGGTGTGAATACTCAACAGGTATCTTCATACTTTGCAGGGCAAAGATAGTTGCCTCTCTAAGATTGTCTCCTTCATCAACAGGATTCAGATCAAAATAACCGGCCTCATCAATAATTTGTGCCTCTTTTTTATTAGCGAAATAAAAATATTCTGCCTCAGGCCCGATATTCATATGGGTCAGATTATACCGGGCAAGTTTTTCCAGATTCTTTATCAAGATATGTCTTGTATCACTGAGGTAAGGTTCTCCAGCCGGTGTATAAATAGATGCGAACATTCTGAGAGCTTTGCTACCACCTATTTTAAAGGGAATCAGCTGAGCTGTTTCTGCTAAAGGAAAAGCTACCATATCACTTTCCTGAATTCTCTTATATCCAAGTATTGAAGAGCCGTCAAAGCCCATTCCATGGGAAAATGCGTCTTGAAGCTCAGCAGGATTGATGCTGAAACTTTTAAGGAATCCCAAAAGGTCGGTGAACCAGAGGCGGATGGAATCTATACCTTTTTCTTTGACGTATTCTATTACATCCTTTTTATCTCGGAGATCAAGTCCTTCAGGTGAGCCGTACTCTCTCACATATTTTTCCATTTCTTCTCTGAAATTCTCCACTTTTTCCCTGAGTGTCATTTAGACCTCCTTTGATGTATTTTTTGAAAAATAGCTCCAGCTTGCAGAGCTCAATTTTAGCCAATGAGCAAGGAATGTCAAATAATTTGGCTCGAGAGCTCAGAAAATAAGGTTCTGTATAAGTTTTTGTGGTTATTAATGGTGAAGGTAAATTCTTTGGACCATATGGGACTGAAGCTATTTGCTATTGCCATCAAGGCAGGAAATCCCAGTACAAGGGCAAGCATAATAAGACAGGGCAGAACAAATAAATACCCCTGATGTTGAGGCTTGATTTTCAGGGATTTCTTATATATCAATCAAATCTTTTGTCAAAATAAGATTTCCTGTTTTTCGGGGTAACTGGTTATCCTTTAAAATAAAAGACAGAAAAGCTCATCAGGTAGATATTTTTATTATTCCTTTCTTTTAAGGAAGCGAGGATTGATATAAAAGCAACTTTTATTTTCCATCTCTACCAGAGGTTCGCCGGATGCAGATACATCCTTTATCACACCGGTTCTGCCTGAGTGAATTATGCCCACACCCGGGATAACAAAAGACCTTGTGACTTCTACTTTTTCCTCTTTTTTAAACTTAACCTGTGGAGGTTTGAATGCCCATGTTGACATAAGAACCTCCTTGTGTATATTAATTACCGTAACGATTTTAAAAAATCGTGCAAAATTGACAAGGGAAAAACTTGATTAAGATTTATGGTGTTGGAGAAAAAAAATGAAGATATGCTGGATTTCCAGCTGGCCTCCTCGTTCCTGTGGTATAGCTACCTATTCCTTTGAACTTGTTGAAGCTTTAAGAAATGAAGGTAGCGATATCCATGTCGTCTGCCATAAGGACGGAGGGTATCCTGGAGAAGAAAATGTATATCCGGTGATAGATTTAAAAAGGGTGCGGTGGGACCAGGACCTTTACTCTGTGGTTAAAAAAATCGGCCCTGATATATTGCATATTCAGCATGAATATGGACTTTACTCTGTTGCAGATGATTATTCAGCAGGACTTTTTCGACCTCTTTTCCGCTGGAGGTTCCAGGATGAGTTCCCCATTGTTATAACCTATCATTCCGTATATGCAAAATTGGATAAAACAAAGGCTATGTTTATGGATTTGGTGCAGAGGCTGGTTGATGCAGGTATCGTTCATGAATACTATCAATGGGTTAATCTTCCGGTAAACATTGGTCGCATAGTGGATAATGTTTATGTTATCCCTCATGGAGCCAGGGCCGATATTTCTATCTCTAAGCAGGATGCGAAAAAATTTCTGGGTCTGGAGGGAAAGAAAATAATAGGGATGCTGGGCTGGTTTACTCCCACCAAAGGTTATGACAGGGTAATTAAAATGTGGGATTCGATCTCCAGCAAGCTTGGCTCTGATACGTATCTTGTTCTTGCCGGGGAGGTAAGGGGAAATGATCCATCTCACAAAAAATACAGAGAAAAGCTGCTCCAGCTTGTAGAAAAATGCAAGGCTAAGGACAAAATAAAAGTGGTGCTGAGAAGTATCTCTGCCAAGGAGTATGAGAGAATACTGGCAGCTTTTGATATTATGGTTTTACCTTATACTTTTATATCTCAAAGTGGCAATCTTGCTCACTCTTTTGCTTTTGGGGTTCCCGTCGTTGCCTCAAGTCTGGAAGGATTAAAAGCAGAAGTTGAAGCAAGTGGTGCTGGTGTGCTTGTTCCTTACGGAGAAGATGATGAATTAGAAAGAGCTATTCTTACTCTGGCAAAGGATGATACTTTGAGGGAGAAATGTTCCCGGAAAGCTCTGGATTATGTGAGGAATAAAATAAGCTGGTCCATTGTTGCCAAAAAACATATGAGGTTATACAGAAAACTACTTGAGGGAAAGAAAACAAAAATAAAGGATTTGAGGTCTGAGATAATGTTAGAATAGTTGCAGGTGGCATCTGTGAGGAGGAAGATGAACAGAAAATTACACCCTGGAATAGGTCATTATGGTATCGGTTTCAGGGGTGGTGTAAATATGGTTCTCCCGTAATGTTCGGACTTTAAGAGAAATTGATCCAAAGAAAGCTCTTCAGGAGAAACTCTCCAAGATCCTGAAGCTGGATGAGCTATCTTATGTGAACAGGTTTATTGAAAGCAACGAGGTAGCTATCCTTGCAACTTTAAGACTTTTTGACAAGGAAAAAAGAAAAGAAGTGGTGCAGACAAATAAAGAAGTTGTAAGAAGAGTATACTCTCCATAACTCACAGGCAAAAAGCTATATCAGGTTATAAGCGGGTTAGCTATTAAATTTTAAATATAACCAGAGAGATATAGGGGTCCTGGTTATTTTTCTGATAGTAGGTTGCCTGGAGGTCTAATATCAGGATTTTTAAGCCTGCCCCAAGTGTGAGATTCCCGTTGTTAAAACCTGCTCGGAGTTTTATCAGCTTGAGGTCTACTTCTGCTCCCACGTGATAAGTAGTATCATTAGTTAATAAGTTGTGTGCATCAGCTGCCAGGGTCAAAAAGGGCACTGGTCTGAGGGAGATACCAAGGTTAACACTCCTTGAAAGCCGCATTGAACTTAGCTCTCCTGAAATATCGGGAAAGTTTAACTCAGGTTCAACCACATTCTCAACCATTATTCCCCAGCTAAAGGGGCTTTTCTCTTTTTGGTAAAGTGCTCCAATGTCAAAAGAAATAGCAGGCTCAGAATATCCTCCCACCTCACTTATGGTTTCAGTTGTACCATCTGCAAAAATTTTGAAATGAGATGAGTGGCGTGCAGCCTGGATATATTTTAAATTCAACCCCAAGCTTAGATTTTCTGAAACTCTATGAGCAAGGGAAAGATAAATAGGAAGAAGGGCTGTTTCTACATCTTCAATTTCTACGTAAGGATTTGGTGAGCTGCTTTCAAGATTGAACGTTTCTACAGAAAAATCTGCCTGCAGAGCTCCAGAAATGGCAAATCTTCTGGCAAGACCAATGGCTACGCTTAAGGTTGGTTCCAAGCCCATAGGTGGTGCAATTTTTTCGGCTAACTCTTCAGCCGCACTGTAATTTTTTTCCTCAAGAGCCTGGTAAAGCTGGTAAAGGTTTTGTATATTCTCTATATTTTCTCCCCCTGCAGCTATGGATATATCCAGATCAAAAAGTCCAGTTTGAACAAGTCCTGCCGGATTCCAGAAAACACATGTCAGGTCATCTGCTATTGCTGTGAAGGCTCCTCCCATTCCCATAGCCTTTGTCCCGGGCCTGACAAAGGCAAAGGCTGGGGCTATTCCTGTTGTTACCATTAATATACTTGCAACTACCAATGCTACCCATTTTCTCATTTTATTCCTCCTGTTCCTGTTAAGTTCTTCATGATTTAATTTACCCCTTTTTGCCATTGATAAACATCATACCAGATTATTTTTTTCGTGTCAAAGGAAAAGGGAGAAAAAGAGGACAGACAACTTTTTAGAAAAAAGTAGCCTGTCCTCTTTTTTCTTTTTATTGACAGGATAAAAAAGGACATTAGTATAATTGTCGGCTAAAATCTGGAAAACTTTAGTTTATTGTTGAAAGGTTAATTAAAAGTTAAATGTTTGAAGTAATAATTGGAACTTCTGGATGGTGGTATGAGCACTGGCAGGGAAGATTCTACCCCGAGAAACTCGATAAAAATAGATGGTTTGACTATTATACAAGATTTTTTACCAGTGTGGAGGTCAACTCTTCTTTTTACAGACTTCCTTTTCCCAATATGGTCAAGGGTTGGGCTAAAAAAGCTCCCTCCGATTTCAGGTTCACCCTGAAGATGTGGCGCAGGGTAACCCATCTTAAAAAACTGAGGGACATAAAACAGGATATTGAAACTTTTCTTGAAAGGATATCTCCTCTTAGGAATAACCTGGGGGCTATACTGTATCAACTTCCTCCTTCACTTAAGTACAATTTAGGCCTTCTGGATGATTTTCTTCAGGTACTGCCCCCGAATTTTGACCAGGCAATAGAGTTCAGGAATAAAAGCTGGCTTGTCCCTGATACCCTCTCACTCTTAGAAAGGTATAAAATAGCTTACTGTATTGTAAGTATGCCAGATTTTCCTGAGCTTGTTCAGATAACGTCAGAAGTTAGCTACATCAGATTTCACGGAAGAGAGATTCTTTATGGGTCATGTTATTCAGATCAGGAACTTTTAAAATGGGCCAGATTGATAAAAGAGTTTCCCCACCGGGGAGTTAAAAGAGTATACATTTACTTTAACAATGACTATAATGCCTTTGCGGTGTTTAATGCTTTGCGTCTGAAGGAGATTTTGAAAAGTTAACCTTGCTCTGATAGATATCTTTTTTGTACTCTTCTATCAAGATTCTGGTTATCCTGCCAATCTTTCCCCTTCCTATTATGTGAGAGTCTACTCTGGTGAGGGGTAATATTTCTCGTAGAGAGTTGGTGAGGAAGGCTTCATCTGCTCCAAGAAGCTCTTCCAGTTTTACTTTTCTCTCCTGAGAAGGTATGCCCAGCCTGGCGCAAAGGTTAAGTACCACCTTCCGGGTAATACCGGGAAGACATCCACAACTAAGGGAAGGAGTGATGATTCTCTCTTTTTTTACCACGAAAAGATTGCTTATAGACCCTTCACTAAGATAACCCTCAGTATTTAAAAAAATAGCTTCTTGATAGCCTTTTTCTTCTGCCTCTCTTTTTGCCAGCAGGTTTTCCAGGAAGTTCAAACTTTTATGACTGTAGATAGGAGATGAGGGATTTCTTTTTATACTGGCAATGGTAGCTTTAACTCCCTGCTCATACCAGCTGTCAGGATATGGGGAAAAGGGCCTGGCTATAATAATAAAATTGGGTTTTTCAGGAAGCCGGGACAGTTTACCAGGATAAATTCCACCTGAGAGGATCAATTTAATATAAGCATCTTTAAGTTTGTTGATTTGCAGGGTTTTCA
>QMQA01000090.1 GCA_003648845.1 Candidatus Aerophobota bacterium | reverse complement strand
TTATTATATTTCGATCCCGAACTACCGCATTTTGGAAATTTTCTTCCAAGGTCTTCCCATTAACTGTTTTTAGCTGAGAATGAAGAAAGGGTCTTAATTCTCTCATTACTGCCTGTATTCCTCCAGCTCGATCCAGATCTTCCATGGTATAACCAGGCCTATTAGGCAAAATGCTACAAATAAACGGGATTTCCCTGCTAAATTTATCCCATAGATCTAATTTAAGGTCAATATCCAACTCTCGGGCAATAGCAGGGAGATGAATTATAGCATTAGGAGATCCACCCACTGCTAAAACAACCTTAATGGCATTTTCAAAAGCTTCTCTGGCATTATGTCGCTTGGTCTAATTTTTTCCTTGATTAGATATAATATTTGTTCTCCAGCTTGTCTTGCCAATCTCAATAAACGAGCATCGCTTGCTGGTATACAGGTATTGCCGGGTAAGGACATCCCCAAAACTTCTGAGGCAGTACACATCGTATTGGCAGTGCCCATCTCAGGACAAGCTCCTGGTGTTGGGCAGGCGCAATTTATTATCTCGTCTAACTCCTCTTTTTCAATCCCGCCTGCAACAAACCTGCCATATTCTTTAGATACATTAAAGGCAGTGATAGATTTACCTTTATATTCTCCAGGTTGCATGTATCCTCCAGTAAGCAAAATTGTAGGGATATTAGTTCGGGCAGCAGCCATTAAGTAAGCAGGTACTACATTGTCACAGGTAGGAATCAAAACCGCCCCATCAAATCGATTAAGACTGATCATTATTTCTATCAAAGAAGCTGCAAAATCACGATATGGGACATTATATCTAAAAACCGGTAATCCTCCACTCATTGATCCACATATCCCCGGGATTATGATTTCAGCAGGGGTTCCTCCGCTTGCACTTATAGCTTCCTTAACATATCTGGCTACAATTCTTAAGTGAAAATGGCCTGGACTAATTTCGCTCCAGCCATGAACTACAGCAACAAATGGTTTTTCGAAATCCTTGTCTCTATAGCCCATTGCTCGAGAAAGAGCCCTGCGAAGATTCTCGCCTAATTCATTAACATCAATTTCACCCACAATGTATTTGGATTTATTAACCATCATAAAATTTTCCCTCCTTCTTCACATATATCCTGTAAATTCCTTTCTCACTATGGTATGGTACACCATATTGGTCAAGGTATAAATATCGAACACTGGTAAACCGGTCTTATCCTGGATAAACTTTGCGAACGGAGGCATATTAGTGCATTCAAGAACTATTGCTCCTATCTCAGGATGTTGAGTAACTAATCTTTCAGCTACAGTTATTAAATCACTTTTAGCTTTTTCTATATCATATATAAGCTTATCTTCAAGCATAACTTTGGTAAACTCTTCTCCATCTTCTGTTCCCATAATTACCATAGGAATACCGTCTGCTCCTACAGCAGACAAATGCTTTTCTGTTAATGATCGAGAACTCACTGTAATTATACCTACTTTTTGATCGCTTTTGAGCATTCTATAAACCAAAGGTACTTGAATTAAACTAGAAGTAAACACTGGAACATTTACTGCATCAGCCATTTCCTTTTGGAACATAGCCAAAAAACCACAATTTGTAGTAATAGCTCTCACACCCATTTTTTCTAAATCTTGAGCTGCCTCAATAAAAGGTTTTAATAACTTTGGATCTCCTTCCCTTACTACCCTGGTAGGAGAGGCTCCTTTTACAATTCTATACGCTACTGGGAAATCCCAAGTAGTCGCATTCCCCATATCTCCTGGAATTCGAGGAAACTTCGTTTCCAACATAATTATCCCAATTGCTTGTCCATAAAGATTTCGTCCGCCTTTCACTATTTTTGGCATCTTTTACCTCCTTGCCTCAAGAAGATTCCTCCAAAATAAAATGCCTTTTTCTGTGCAAGAAATATTTCTTTCTTTCTCTTTATTACTTGAATAATTACACATATTCCAACCAAACAACCTCCCAATAGAGAAACCTGGAGTTTAGGTGCAATTAGAGCTACACCACCCCCCACAAGTAAAATCCTTTCAAAAATATTTGTCTTGGTCAAAAAATGATCCTCTAAACCTGCTGCCAGAACTATAACCCCTATCAGGGCTGTAACAGCAGCTATAATTATCTTTTCCATGGGCCCTCTAAGAATCAAAACAGGGTTATAAACATACATATATGGCACAATAAATCCAGCAAGAGCTAATTTGAAAGCTTGAAAACCTGTCTTCATAGGTTCCGATCCTGCTATTGCGGCCCCTGCATAAGCACAAACTGCTACCGGAGGCGTACAGCAAGCCAATATTACAAAGTAATACGTAAATAAATGCGCTGCTAAAAGATCTACGCCAAGTTTTACCAAAACAGGCACTCCTAAAGTAGAGGCCAATATATAGGCTGCTGTACTGGGGACACCGGTACCCAAAATCAAAGCACTTACCATAACCATAAGAAGAACTAAAAACAATTTTCCATGAGAAAGCGTAAGAGCTATGGTACTGAAAGCTAAACCTAAACCAGTATGAGTTACTACAGTAACTATCATACCAGCGCAGGTACAAGCCACTGCAATCATAATAGCGTTCTTAGCTCCCGTTTCTAATGTACATATTATCCTCTTAGGTGTCATTCTCGATCCTCTACCAAGAAAACTTACAGGAATTATTGAACATATTGAATAAAATGCCGCTTTTAAAGGAGAATAACCTTTTGCTAAATATTAGGATAAAATTAGAATAGGTATAATAAGATAAGATTGACGAAAGATTCTCTTTAAGCTGGGCATTTCTTTTTTAGAGATACCTTTAAGGCCTAACTTTACAGCCTCGAAATGTACCATAAATCCCACCGCTAAATAATAAAGCACCGCACTTAGAAAAGCAGAAATGGCTATTTTAATGTAAGAAATCCCGGTAATCTCAGCCATTACAAAAGCTGCTGCTCCCATGATCGGAGGCATGTACTGCCCTCCTGTAGAAGCTGCTGCCTCCACTGCTCCTGCAAATTGAGGCTTATACCCAAGCTTCTTCATCATAGGAATAGTGAAGGAGCCGGTAGTATATACATTAGCTGTAGCAACCCCAGTAATAGTTCCAAATAAACCACTCCCTAATACTGCTATTTTAGCTGGTCCACCTCTTGCTCTTCCCGCCAATCGAGTAGCAAGATTAATTATGAAAGTTCCGGTCCCTGTATTTAATATAAAAGCTCCGAAAAGTACAAATAAAAATACATAAGTAGCAGAAACTCCTGTCATTATTCCATAAATACCTTCGTCGGAGAGTAAATAAAAAAGCTCAACAATTCTAGAATAAGAGAAGCCCCCATGGGCAAGCAGACCAGGCATATAAGGACCGAGAGGTAAATACAAAATGAAGCCTATAGCCAATATTGCCAATACAGGAGTTACTACTCGCCTGGTAGCTTCTATAATAAGAAAAATCGCTATGGTACCTAACACTAACTCTCTCGGCAATAGTGGAGCTACATGTTCCCATCTTAAATTTAACCTCTCACATTCAATTATAATTAGCAAATTTACTGCCACGGCCAGTATTGCAAGAACTATATCTAATAAAGTTGGCTTATCTTTTGGTGATTTTTTTGTAGCGGGAAACAACAAAAATGCTAAAGGTAAAAGGAAAAACAGATGAATACTCCGCTGTAACCTTGGCTCAAAAACTCCCCATCCAGCAGTGTAAAGCTGGAATATCGAAGCAGATACAGCAATTACTGTTATGATTTTATTTGTAGCTCCTTTGATACTCCGCATTCACTTTCTCCCTGAGTATTTTTAAACTCTACGTGTATATATGGAAATAATAAGCCGGAGGGACTTTTTTTCCAGCCCCCCGGCATTCTTCTTCGAATTTAAGTGTTTACTTTATATAGCCCTTTTCTCTATAGTAACGCTCTGCTCCTGGATGAAGTGGACCGCCTACATCTTTCCAAGCTACTTTCGGGTCAAACACTCTACAACTACTATGAATAGCGTGTACTTCCTCTGGACTCTCACATATCGCTTTAGTTATCTTATACACTACATCTTCTGGTACATTTCTATTCACCATAATTGTTCCACTACTCACACAAGATGGAAGATCATACTCTACCACTCCATAAGAGCCAGCCGGTATTTTCCCTTTAGCGAAAGCGTATTTTTCATGGAGGTAATCTACCAGCCCCTTGGGCAAAGGGAGTATTCTAATCCTACGCGCAATCTTCGCCTCCATAATAGCTGAGGCTGGAACAGCAATGTTCTCAAACAAAGCATCCACATCTCGATCTTTAAATAATGTAGCCTGGTCTCCATATCCAGCATGATATACCTTTCCACCCTACTTAGAGATATCCTCATAGGTTACTCCGTAATACTCCCACACCTTTCTATGGGCCCATTCATCTGTTGTTCCTCTTCTTTCAACAGCAATTCTTAAAGGATATTTTCGGTTTACAATTTCTTCAATGGAGGTTATTCCGGTTTCTTCAGCTATTACAAATGTTAAATAGGAATTACCTAATCCAGTGGCTATCAACATTATATCTGGGTAGGATTTGTCAAAGGGTTCGTTGCCTTCTCTAGCTGCATGTGCTTGCGGTGGGAAAGTAAAACCTAACTCACATTCCCCTGTACCTACTCGAGGTTGATTTATCAATCCACCCCCAGGGACCACTCTAATAGTAATTTCCGGATACTTATTGTGGACAATCTCGGCCAACCCTGCTAACGTTGTATACCAAACTCCCCCTACTCCTCCAGCAGTAGCCTTTAATGTAATCCCATACGCTGATGCACCAAGTCCTAAAACTAACATACCTACAATTATGCTTGTGGCAATTTTTTTTAACCTCATGTTTTATCCCTCCTACTTTACTCTCACTATCCTTCTATCACTTACTTAACCTTAGATTTTTATAACCACCTCCTTCCACTTATCTTATTAGCTCCTTGTTTACCACATAAGTGGGGCTGCCCTTAAGGTAGTTAATAATATTATCCACAGCCATCCGGGCACCTTTTTCTATTGTTTCTGGAGTCATTCCAGCATTATGAGGGGTAAGGACCACATTGTTTAGTTTAAGAAGGGGATCATCCGGAGGAATTGGTTCTTTCTCAAAAACATCCAGGCCTGCTCCAGCAATTTTCCCTCTGGTTAAGGCATCTACCAGTGCTTTCTGATCAATGATAGGACCTCTTGCTGTATTTACAATGATAGCAGTAGGTTTCATTAAAGAGAACTGTTTTTCCCCGATAAGATTTTTAGTTTGAGGAGTGAGTCTTAAATGTATGGAGATAACATCCGCTCTTTTTAACAGATCTTCCAGGGAGACAAATTCAACCCCAAATTCCTTTGCCCTCCCTTCCGAAGGATGGAATGTCCAGGAGATAACTTTCATTCCTATTCCCCTGCTAATTCTGGCAAGCTGCCCCCCTATTGCCCCTAAACCAATAAGACCGAGAGTCTTTCCATGAAGCTGCATCATAAGTCCTCTGGGCCAGCTACCTTCCTTTACCTCTTTATCAATCAAGCAAATCCTTCGAGCTACCGCTAACATCAAGGCTAATGTATGTTCGGCAACGGCAACAGCTGCAAATCCCGGAGTATTGGTCACCAGAATGTTATACTTAGTGGCAGCCTCAAGATCAACATTATCTGTTCCTGTTCCCAGGATGGAAAGAAGCTTTAAGGAAGGACAGGATTTAAAAACCTCTTCTGTAAATTTAGAGTAAGCTCGAACATTTATTACTACCTCAGCTTCCTTCATTCTCTGAATAAGCTCATCTTGAGAGGAAGCTTTAGTGTTATACAAGGTAACATCCCCATAATTTTTTAAATCCTCAAGTGC
>QMQA01000089.1 GCA_003648845.1 Candidatus Aerophobota bacterium | reverse complement strand
GCTACAGTCATATGGTAATCTCCAGGGGCAAGATAGCCTCTCCCCGGCTCGACAACATCACCGGCTTCAGCCTCTTTTATCTCGATATTACTTGACGCATTAAGGCGTTCCGCGAAAGCACGGGTAAAATTAGGGGGCATGTGCTGGACAATCAGTAAGGAGGCAGGGAGGTCCTCTGGAAGATGGGGAATTATCTTCATCAGAGTTTGAGGTCCACCGGTAGAAACTCCAATAGCTACCGCTTTTTCAGATATAACGGCTTTTCTTCTAACCTCTTTAAAAGAGACCTTTGGTCTGGCAGGCTGTACTTTAAAAGGGGCAATCCTTTCTATTTTAGCAGAAACAGCTGCTTTTACCTTGCGAATAATCTCCTCTTTTTGTTTGTCTATATCAAGAGAGATTGTTCCTGAAAGTTTAGGGATAAAATCCACCGCTCCCAGCTCCAGTGCTCTGAAGGTTTCCTGAGCCCCTTCCTGAGTGAGAGAACTTATCATAACCACAGGAAGAGGATGAGTAGACATAATGTGCCTTAGACAGGTTAGACCATCCATCCTGGGCATATTGATATCCAGAGTAACAACGTCGGGCTTTACCTCCCGGAGTTTTTCCAGGGCATCCTCTCCGTTTCTTGCTATGTCAATTACCTCAATTAAAGGGTCAGATTCCAGAATCTGCCTTATTGCCTTGCGCATAAAAGCTGAATCGTCAACAACCAGTACCTTTATCTTGCGTTGAGTAGAAACTATTCTGTGAGATATGTTCATTTTTCCCCTCACAAAAATCTTGTTTTTCTTTGCGATGTTTTGAGAGTGACCTTTCCTGTGGCAAGGTCTAATTCCATAGTCCGGGGGATATTGCCCAGGACTTCTTCTGCGACTATGGTTATACCATATTTTTGCAGACAGTGCTTTACCGCTTCCACGTTTTGACGGCCAATATCCAGTTCAAAAGGCGCATTAGATGGAAGATCAAACATATCTGCACCACCAGCAATTTTAGCTATCGTAAAGCCGCGTTGTGCTCCTATTTCTTCCATTTTCCTGATCATCAGGGGTATGGCAGTGTCAGCGAATTTATCATTCTTTTTTTTCCAGGAGCTGTTTGTACCTGTGCAACTTGGCAAAGTTATGTGGGCAAGAGCGCCGATTTTATGATGAAGATCGTAAAGAGCAACACCAACACAGGAGCCTAAATTATGAGTAACGAGTACTGCAGGGGCTCTTGCCACTTCAAGCTGGCCAATGCCGACATTTATTATTTTTTTACTCATAAGTTTTTAAATTTTCTGATAAAAGCAGTTTCCTATGGGTTCAAACCCAGTTTCTGAGGGATTTAGTATTTTTTCGGTGCCTCCCAGAAAGAGGATGCCACCTTTTTTCAAAGCACCATGGAGTTTAGCTATCAAAGCGTTTTTGACCTCATCTTCAAGGTAGATAATCATGTTACGGCAGAGGATGAGCCAGAAAAATTCTCTGGGGAACTTTCCTTCAAGTAAATTTATTTTTTTAAACTTTACCCTTCTTTTTATGTTTTCTTTTATCCTGAATTTGTCATTTTCTCTGATAAAAAATCTATTCAATCTGTCAGGAGAGACATTCCTCAGATGCATTTTATCGTAAAGCCCGATCTTTGCCTTTCTCAGCGCAGCCTCATCTATATCTGTAGCCAGAACTCGAGTGGTTACCTGAGGGTAGTTTTCCTCAAGAATAATTGCCAGAGAGTAAGGTTCCTCCCCTGCAGCACAGGCTGCACTCCATATCCTGAGATTGGGGGTTTTCTTTAAAAGTTCTGGAAGTATTCTTTTTTCCAGTTCCTGGAAGCGATCCGGGTCACGGAAGAACTCGGAAAAATTTATGGTTATATAGTCCAGAAATGTTTCATATTCTCGGGGATTTTTTTCCAGAAAACGCCAGTATTCCCTTAAAGTGGAAAATCCCTTTTTTTTACCGATTTCCTTTATCCTGCGCTGCATCTGACGGGGTTTATAAGCATCAAGGTCAACTCCACTTTTTTCCAGAATTTTCTTTTTGAAATACCGGTAATCCACCTCTAAGAAGGAGTTTTCCCCGCTCATTTACTCTCCTCTAATAACCTGAGATTCTTTCTGGCTATTTCAAAATCAGGATTGATGGAAAGGGCGAGTTTAAACTCTTCTATAGCCTTCTGGTAGTCACCTTGGTTATAATACACAATACCTAAATTATTGTGTGTTTCTGCATCCTCAGGGTTAAGCTCAAGAGCTTTCCGATATTCCTCAACAGCCTCATCCCAGCTTGCTTTAGCCTGATAGGTTAGCCCTAAATTATAGTGAATTTCAGCTTTCCCTGGATTTAGTTTCAGAGCTTCCTGAAATTGTTTTATTGCCTCATCGTAGTCTCCCCTGTGATAACAGCTAAGGCCAATCTTAATATATTGATGAGCAGAAGGAATAAGATGTTCTATTATTTTCCGAGTTTCTCCTGGCTCTATCTCTTTTTCAACATCCTGGATAACACGGGTAAGGTTTATTTTAAAAGACTCACCTCTTTTCATCGGCAATTACCTCTCCAGCCAATTTTCTGTAGGCTACTGTTCCACTACAATGAGAATCGTAAAGGAGTGCAGGAACTCCATAGGCTGGAGCCTCAGCTAACCTGGTGCTGATGGGAATTATGGTCTTAAAAAGCTCTTTTTCAAATCTTTTTCTTAACTCGCTTAAGATATTCTGACTCAGCCTGGTTCTGGGATCATACATGGTGGCCAGTATCCGGATCCTGCAAAGATTCGGGTTAACTTTTGCTCTTACTATATTTACCATATTCAAAAGTTGCCCCAGTCCTCTTAAGGCATAAAACTGGGTCTGTACCGGAATAATAATCCTCTGGGCGATGGTAAGGGCATTTAAAGTTAGAGCACCAAGGGAAGGACTTGTATCTATAAAGATATAATCGTATCCTGAAAGGATTTGTTTTAGCCTGCTTTTTAACACCAGTCCTCCTCCACTTTGTTTGCGCAGCTTCGTCTCAACATCAGCAAGTGAGGACTTAGCTGGTATAATGAAAAGATTCTTTACTTTTGTTGAATAAACCGCCTCCCCTGCCTCTTTTGCAGAATTCAGTAAAACCTCTCCAGCCGAGAACCGACACAGATAAGGTTTAATACCCAGCCCGATGGTAGCACTTGCCTGAGGATCAAGGTCTATCAAAAGTGTCTTTCTTTTCAGTGAAGCAATACAGGTAGCCAGATTTACAGCGGTGGTTGTCTTTCCACACCCTCCCTTGGGATTGGCAATAGCGATAACCTCTGATTTAACAGGCTCCATTATTTATTTTTTTCTTTTTCCTTTGTCTTTTCTGTTTTCTTTCCTTCTTCTTTTCTTGCCTTAGTTTCAGCCTCTTTTACCGGTTTTATCCCGGCTTTCTGAAGCTCTACTTCAGGTTCAGCTTCCTTTTTTTGAGTTTCAGCCTCTTTTACTTCTTTTTCCTCTTCCAGCCCGGTTTTCTCCAGTTTTTCCGGTTCGGGTTTAGACTCCTCTTTTCTGGAAGAAACAGACTTTTTCTCTTCTTTCCTTACCTTGTCCTCCTCCCGGACAGTTAAAATTTCCTTCAGATTGAGCAGAATGAGGAGCCTTTTCCCTTCGTTAAGTTTGCCTATTCCTCGAAGGTATTTAGCCTCAATACCGGCTATGATTGGAGGAGGTGGTTCAATGGAATCCTTGGGAAGACGCAGAACCTCAGATACTGAATCTACTATGATTCCAGTGGTTTTGCTCTCTACATTGGCAACCACAATTCTGGTAGCATTGGTTTTCTTGGTAGCCTCCAGGTCAAATCTTTTGCGAAGGTCAATCACCGGAAGAACATTGCCCCTCAGGTTTATCACTCCTTCCACGAAGAAAGGTGCCTGGGGAACCTTGGTAATTTCAGGAAGGCGAATAATCTCCTGAACTTCCTCAATATTTACTCCAAATTCTTCATTTTCTATCTTAAAGCTGACCAGTTGTTCCTCCTCGGTCATTTTTCTTTCCTCCCTCTTATCTTTATCAATATTGGTCTCCCCGGTTTTGCTTAACTGGGAGAGCTTTTCTTTCTCTGAAGTGGTAAGGAGCTTGTGCAGATCCAGCAGGAGAAGGAGTTTTTTACCATCCTTTAGTTTGCCTATCCCCTGCAGATGATCGGTGTCAAGACCGGAAAGAAGTGGAGGAGGCGGTTCAATGGAATTCTTGGGAAGACGCAGAACCTCAGATACTGAATCTACTATCATTCCAGTGGATATTCCGTCTATGTTTACCACTATGATGCGCTGGGAGTCCATTTTTTTGACATCTTCCAGGGCAAATTTCTTACGAAGGGAGAGAACGGGCAATACCTTTTCTCTTAGATTAATTACACCCTCCACAAACTCTGGTGCTTTGGGTATTCTGGTGACTTCAGGCACCCGAATAATCTCCTGAACTTCCGAGATTCCCACAGCGTACTGTTCTTCACCTAATCTAAAACCTACCAGTTGAACCTCATCAGAAACATTTCTATCCATCTTATCCTCCCTGGTCTTTTCTTTTTCCTTGGTGATAGATTTAAGATTTTCTGAAAACTCCTCCATTCCTTCTATAGCAAGAAATTTTTTCAGATTAAGCAGGTTAATAAGTCGTCCTTCCTCTTCCAGTTTACCTATCCCCTCCAGGTATTCAGCTCCTGTTCCCATAAGTGAAGGAGCCGGTTCAATTGCACTCTCGGGCAGACGGAGCACTTCAGATACAGAATCAACAATTATTCCGGTCATTTTGCCTTCAATGTTTGCCACCAGAATTCTGTTAGAATCTGTCCATTCCTTCACTTCCAGGTCAAAGCGTCGACGGGAGTCAATTATAGGAAGAACACCTCCTCGAAGATTAATTATTCCCTCCACAAACTCTGGTGCTTTGGGTACTCTGGTAATCTCGGGTATCTTTATAATTTCCTGAACTTCGATTATATCAAGCCCGAACTCCTCTCCGGCTACTTCGAAACTCACCAGTTGACGCTCAGTATCCATCGCCATCTTGACCTCCTTTTTAAAATAAAAGAATTTTTTGCGGCTAAACTAAGACCTGACCCATTTTACATGGGGGCGGGGTTAATTTAACTTCCCCGCCCCTTGTTTTGTTACATATTCTGCAGCTCATCAGCTAAAGCCGATATCTCCTCCACGGCTGTTGCAAGCTCGCCCATCCCCTTAGCCTGCTGCTGGGCAGCAGAGGAGGCCTCTTGAGAGGCAGAGGAGGTCTGTTGAGCAGCAGATGCAATCTGATCCACTCCCTTTCTTGCCTCTTAAATAGCTTTCAGGCTCTCAGCAGCGGCATTCTTTATCTCTTCCACTCTTTGTTGGACATCAGCCATTTGCTGTGCTGCTTGAGCCAGAGCCTGTGTGGTCTTTTTGGCACGTTCCACTTCCTCCCGGGCTGTTATTCCTACCTGTTCTATATCCTGAGCTACCCGGGCAATCTGTTCCTGAATTCCCCGGACCGAGTCCTTAATTTTGTCAGCATTTTGCGCTGATTCACTGGCTAAGTTGCGAATATCCGATGCCACCACGGCAAATCCCCGACCGTGCTCACCTGCTCCGGCTGCCTCTATAGCACCGTTTACCGCCAGCATATTGGTCTGAATAGTTACATTGGCAATGGCATCAACAATCTTGTCAATTTCTCTTGCTCTCAGTTCCAAATCGTGGACATTCTTTGCTGAAGTTGCACTGGCCTCAGCTGCATCGGATATTCCCTGAATGAGCTCCTCCACAGCCTTTCTATTTTCATCCAGGAGCTTTTGCAGGGCATTGACTTTTTCCAGAGAAGCTTCTGCCTTTTGAGCAACTTCATTGGATGCCTTCTGTATCTCTTC
>QMQA01000088.1 GCA_003648845.1 Candidatus Aerophobota bacterium | reverse complement strand
TGTTTATAAGCTTACCATTGAGCAGAAAAAGAAAAACTTCAGTATTTGCAAAAATACGAGAGGTGGTAAATGAAAATATCTAACACAAAGTATGGTGTAATTTTATCCATCCCAGGACTTATGCTTTTGCTTATCTGGGTTTTAGTCCCTTTTTCTTATGTTTTTTATTTAAGTTTTCTCCGGTATGATAACATATCTCCCGTAACTTTTACTGGCTTTGATAATTACATAAGAGTTCTGACAGATTCTTATCTATTGCCGACTTTAAAACGCACTTTTATATTTTCTTTTGGCTCTACCGGCCTTACACTTCTTATAAGCTTAATTTTAGCCCTTTGCTTAAATAAAATAGTCAAGGGCTCGACTTTTTTCAGATCCCTGGTAATAATGCCATGGGCGGTACCTTTAATTCTCTCCGGCTTTTTGTGGGCCTGGATGTTCCACCCCTCTTTTGGTCCAATCAGTGATATATTGATAAAATTACATTTGAGGGACGAGCCTTTAAACATCTATAAGAACCCACATATGGCTATGGCAGGAGTAATTGTTGCCGATGCCTGGAGACGCATTCCTTTTTTAACCATTATCACCTTAGCTGGACTGCAGGTTATTCCGGGTGAGTTATATGATGCAGCTAAGGTAGATGGGGCTGACTCTTTTCATATATTCAGGCATGTATCCATGCCTCTTGCCAGTAGACCCATGCTTATAGGAACGCTAATAACTTTAATGTTTTCCTTTAGAAGTATTGATGTTATATACTCTATGACCCCTGGAGGAGGTTATGGAAAGTGTACATATGTTCTTGGAGCTTATCTTTTTGACTATATTTATGAGTTCTTGAATTTTGGTGTGGCAGCAAGTGCTGGAGTATTGCTTATCCTCCTCACCTTTGGGATTGGTTCTTTCTTTATATATTACACTCTAAAAAAATAATGAGGTGAAAGATGAAGATTAGAAATTTTTTTCTCAAGATTGTTAACCATCGCGCAACACCTTATGTGGTCTGTGGTGCGATTGCCTTCTTCATGATAGCACCTTTTATCTGGATGGGACTTTCAGCTTTTAAAACTTCTTCTGAAACATTTAAATACCCACCTACCTATTTTCCGGAAAATCCAACCTTAAAGACGATGTCTGAGGCGTGGTCAAAAGCACCTATTCCAACTTACCTTGCAAATTCCTTAATTGTCTCTCTAACCTCGACCCTCATCGTAATAGTTGCAGGCTCGTTTACTGCTTATGCTCTCAGTCAGTACCGATATAAGGGCAGCAACGTAGCCCTTGGACTTTTCTTATTCACCCGTATCATACCTCCACTGTCTTTACTTTTACCTTATTATTTGATTTTAAGGAAGCTGGGGTTATTAAACACTCGAGTTTCTGTAATTTTATACCTGATCTATCTGAACTATCCACTTGTTGTATGGCTTTTAAAGGGCTTTTTTGATGCTTTCCCTCGCGACTTAATAGATTCTGCAATTGTAGATGGTTGCTCCAGAACGGGTGCAATTTTGAGGATAGTCTTACCTGTATCCGCAACTGGTGTATACGCAATCGCTGTTGTAGCCTTTATGTGGGCATGGAATGAATTCTTTGCTCCTTTTCTCTTCATTAATTACGATGAGCTTAAACCTATAACGGTGGGACTTTACTATTTTGTAGGCGATGAGTATACCTACTGGAACAGGATGTGTGCTGCAGGAATATACGCTGTCATGCCCAGCTTAACATTTTTCCTGCTGGCTCAAAAATACATCGTTAAAGGATTACCGGCGGGGGCTTTAAAATACTGACCCTGATTTACCTTAAATTCTGCTTAAGCTCGGGGAGCAAGAGATAATTTTTGTCGGATGTAACCTTTATAGCTTAGAAGAAGAATACTCAGGAATAATAAAATCCCTATTATTCTGGAGAAATTATTGGGCCAGAAAAGAGCAAGAGTAGCAACTCCAGCCAAAAATCTTTCCCATATCTTTAATTCTTTAACAAAATATCCTTCCAGGCATATAGTGAAAGCAAAAAGTCCTGCAGTAGCAGTTATGGCAACTACCATTATCTCCCAGATACCTCCGGTAAAAAGCAGCGGAGTGTAAGCAAAAAGTAGAGGTATTATATACAATCCCTTGGCCAGCTTCCAGGCCTCAAAACCAGTCTGCATGGGCTTGGAACCAGCTATTCCTGAAGCTGAATAAGCTGCCAGACAAATTGGGGGAGTAACATTGGCATCCTGACTGTACCAGAAGATAATCATATGGGCAGCGAGAAGAGAAACTCCTAACTCTCTCAGAGCAGGAGCAGCCAGAACAGCCAGCATTATATAGGAGGCAGTTACCGGCAGACCCATCCCCAGGATGAGAGAGGCAAAAGCTACCAAAAAGATGGCAAGAAACAGGATTCCGTGCGAAAGAGAGACTATTACTCCAGAAAAGGTAATAGCTATAGCGGTTATAGCTGCAACTCCTACTACAATACCGGCACAGATAAGAATAGAGGCTGTGGACACAGCATTTCTTGCTCCCAAATAAAGAGCATCCAGTATATCCTTCGGGTACATTCGGGTTTCTTTTTTCGTCCAGCTCATAGCCACAATAGCCAACATACCCCAGCAAGCAGCATAGGTAGGAGTATATCCTCTTACTAAGAGGAATATGAGTAAGAAAATGGGTACTATAAAAGGAGCTCCTTTTTTTAAAACCTCCCTCAGCTTGGGAATTTCCTCCTCGGGCAGGGGTTTAAGTTTCATCTTTAAAGCTTCTATATGGACAAAAAAACCTACTGAAAGAAAGTACATAGCTGCTGGAATAGCCGCTACGGCAATAATCTTGAGATAAGGGATTCCTGTCCACTGAGACATAATAAAGGCACCTGCTCCCATAATTGGAGGCATAAGTTGGCCACCTGTAGAGGCTGCTGCCTCTACCGCTCCGGCCACATGGGGTTTATAACCGGTTTTTTTCATAAGGGGAATTGTAAAGGAACCAGTGGCCACCGTATTAGCTACAGCACTTCCTGACACAGAACCCATAAATCCACTGGCAATGACAGCCATCTTAGCCGGTCCTCCACGGGATCGACCGGTAAGAGCTCTGGCAAGTTGAATGATGAAGTCACCCGCTCCTGATTTTAAAAGAAAAGCGCCAAAGAGAATGAAAAGGAAGACATAAGTTGCGGAAACCCGGCAAACTATACCAAATATCCCTTCATCGGTAAGATACATCCGGTAAAGAAGCCTGCCTATGGCTACCCCTTTGTAATGAAAAGCACCGGGGATGAATTTTCCTAAGAATGCTGCATAGAGCAGAAAAAAAAGAGATAAAACAGGAATGAACCAGCCGCTAGCCCTTCTGGTGGCAAGAAGAAGTAGAAAGAGAGCTATAACGGCAAAAACATAGTCTCTCATAATGGGGATGGAGAATCTTTCCAGATGAAGCTCCTCCTCAAAAAGCAGTATATATATACCCGCAACAGCTCCCATAATTGCCAGAATAATATCTAATATGGTGAATTTATCTCTGGGAGATTTGTCTGTCTCAGGATAAAGAAGAAAAATTAAAACAAGGACAAAACCTAAGTGGGTAGCATTCCGGTGAATACCCGGCATGGTCCCCACGGTATTAACCCAGATGTGAAATACCGACATTGAGATACCAATAATATAAACAGTCAGCCACCTCCAACCAGAAAGCTTTCTGGCCCGCGTAGAAACCTCGGTCTCTTCTATTTCTTCCGGTAGAGGTTCTTTATTTTGAGGCAACTATTTCCTCCTCATATTTCATTCCCCAGCCCCGGTTTAAACCGAAGCTGGGGAATTGCAAACTTCTTTTCTTCCTTCTGTTAGTTGAAACTACTTCATCTCTGGTGGAATAAGCTCATCGGGTATCTCAAGACCCATTTCTTTGTAATAGCGAAATGCTCCTGGGTGGAGAGGTACTGGCAGGCCAGAAAGAGCATCTTTCAACTTAATATACTTCGTGGCTTTGTGCACACCGTGCAGGTAGTCCAGATTTTCAAATATAGTTTTGGTCAAAAGATAGATAATATCAGCGGGAATATCCTCTCTTACACCCAGATAGTTTGGCTGGGCAATGGTATTTACTGGTTCAGTCTGTCCCGGATAAGTATCTGCTGGAATGATATATCTGAATCCCGGATAGGCTGTTTTCTTATTGATGGCCTCAAGTTGCCCGTCAGTGAACTCCAGAATTACCACATCCACTCCCGGGGTAGCAAAAAGGTCAGTTACTGCTGCTACAGGCGGCCCAGCACACAGACTGGCACCATCAATTCTCCCGTCCTTTATAGCTGTTGCAGACTCAAAGTAACCCAGGTACTCGGCCCTCACACTTTCCCGTGTCATACCCAGTCCACTCATTATAACCAGGGTAGATCTTTCGGTACCACTTCCAGCTCTTCCTATGGAGAAACGGGTACCCTTTATATCCATAACATTTCCGGTTTTTGCCTTGCGTTTAACCAGAACAAAGTGCTCCACGTTAGGCCAAAGCATGGTAATTGAGCGCAAAGTTTTGCAAGACCTTCCTTTATATATACCCGTGCCCTGCCACACCATTTTGCCAAAAAGACCCTGAAGAATGGCTAAATCTGCCTCTTTATTTCGGAGCATCTCAATGTTTTCCGCTGAACCAGCTGATGACTGAGCAGCTACTCGAATGCCCTGAGCCTTTAATTTGGTGGTCCACAGAGTAGACATCCCTACTCCTACCGGATAATAGGTTCCACCAGTGGTAGCTGTGGTAATAAGAAGAGAAACCTGCCTTTGCTCAGCAACTGCTATCTCGCTTAGAAGAAGTATAGAAATAGCCCCTGCCGTTAATATAACTACCATTTTCTTAACTTTTCTGAGCATCTTTATCCTCCTTTCTTCATCTACACTTCTATTTTTTTGTGCAGTTGGATATCACCTCCTCTTTCTGCAATTACTCCACTTGTCTACCTACCCTACCTTTGGTACTTTAACAGAATTTTAAGCATCCCTAATAGCTAACATATACAAAACCAGTGTACCATACCTATTGTGCCTGTCAAGAAGTCGCCGCAATTACTATTATCTTGAGAATATGTATAATAAAAAGAAATATATAAGGAAAAGGTATATGAGGTTAGCAACTATTAAAATGAAAGGGAAAGAAATAGCTGGCATTATGGTACAAGAGCCAAGAGTTTTGACATATTCTTCAGCTTTGGCTCGGTGCTGGCTACAACTGATGAGATTGAAGATGTAACGAAACTTAAGGTAACAACTGTACTTAACGGACAAGTCCACAGAGAAAATGTGGTCTCTAATATGATCTTTTCCCCGTATTTTCTGGTTTCCTTCCACTCAAAAGTAATGACCCTTTTGCCAGGAGATATTATTTCCACAGGCACACCAGGGGCAGCTGTAATAAAGGAAGGAGATGTAGTTGAATGTATTATTGAAGGCTTTGAAAAGCTAACAAATCCTGTGACCGATTTAAAGACCTGCAAGCAGAAAGAAATCTTATCTCACAATAAGTAGATCTATCTTTCATCACCCATTTTACCACCAGACATCCAGCTGTCGGGAGGGACATCTTCAATGACTACCCATACCACATTCTCTGGAACATGTAGAGTTTGACTCACAACTTCAGTTACCCGTTTTGCGAGTTCTTTTTTTACCTCCTTAGAACGTCCCTTATACATTTTAATGTTGACATAAGGCATCTCGTCCTCCTTCTTTTAAAGTATCCCTAAATCCTCACATTTTAATAACTATGTTCCTACTGGAACTGGGACTTCAAATTTTTCAAAGAGAGTTCTCTGTTTTTTTGACACCTCTGTTAGATACTCTTTTCCGTTTGTCATTTTCACTACC
>QMQA01000087.1 GCA_003648845.1 Candidatus Aerophobota bacterium | reverse complement strand
CTCTCTCACTTTTTCTATTAATAAAATTATATCCTGCGCTTTAGCTTTGCCTTTGTTAATTATGAAATTTCCGTGCTGGAAAGATACCTGGGCGTCACCAACTCTCATCCCCAGACAACCTGTATTCTGAATAAGATAGCCAGCAGAGTAAAAAGGCGGGTTTTTAAAAACACACCCTGCTGATGGGAAAGAAAGGGGCTGGGTTTGCATCTTCCTCCTGGTGACATCCTGCACTCTGGAAACTATTTTTTCCTTGCTATCGGGAAAAAGGTGAAGTTTCACTTCGGTGAGAATTAAATTTTTATTTTCCAGAAATAAACTGCTCCTGTAACCAAATTTTATCTCTTTCCGTGAAAGAGTAAAACTATCACTATTAGTATCAATAGCTTTAACCCAGATTATCCTATCAGATAAGCTCTCACCAAAAGCACCAGCATTTCTTACCACACCCCCACCAATTGTTCCTGGAATTCCCGCCAGAAATTCCAGGCCAGCTAATCCCCTCTCGGATGCAAAATCAATTAAGGAAGGTAGATCAACTCCCGCTCCTGCGATAACTTCTCTCGCATTTACTTCAATTTTTCTGAACTCTCCACCCAACTTAATCACCACACCTCTAAATCCCTCATCTTTAATAAGAATCTTACTTCCGTTACCGATAACAATAAAAGGAATCTTGTCCTGTGTACAAAAATCAATCACTTTTCGCAAATCATCGAGATTGTAAGGAATAACAAAAAGATCCGCTAATCCCCCTATTTTAAAAGAAGTTAAATCTCGCATAGACTGGCCCTTAATGACCTTCCCTTTAATCCTTAACCTTTTCTGTTCCATAAGGTACATTGGCATCCTCTCTTTTCAAATTGGCATTGGCTAATTGTAACTTAACTGCAAAAAGTAGTCAAGAGCTTGCTTGACATCTTCCTTTTTTCTATCTAAAATAAAACCCTCACAGCTTTGATATCATTTGAATTTTCAGGAAGATAAAAATGGAAAAGATAAGAACGTTACTGAGATGTAGCCATTGTTTTAAAGATTCTTCGACAAAGATAGTCTATTCAAAAAATTCAGCAGTTAAAATCATCTGTGAAAATTGTGGTTATACTGTGAGGATACCTCAAAGCAGCAAACCGGAGTTTTCCATAGTTGATTGGGAACAAAGACTGTTGACAAAACCCTTGAGGATAGCTTTAGAAATTAAGAAAGACTCCTTTCATTTCATATCCACCTTTCCCTTGAGGCTCGTAACCAAACCTTTACGTATTGCCCGGGAACTGGAAAAAAGTTTGACTTAGGAGCTCTTGACAGAACTCAAAAGGTATGTAATCATTTACATCCATGAGATGCTGTGGAAAATAATTTTTTAAACTCAGAGAACAGCAAATCAAAAGGAGGTCTGTAGAATGGCAATCAAAAAGGTCTGGATAGATGAGGATGCATGTACAGGTTGTGGGCTTTGTGAGGATACCTGCCCTGAGGTGTTTGAGATAAACGATGTAGCTGTGGTTAAGGAAGATGCTGATTTTAACGTCCATGAGGAAGAAATAAAGCAAGCAGTCGAGGAATGTCCATCTGAGGCTATCCACTGTGAGGAGGAGTAAATGAAAAAAAGGGACCTTTTTATAAGGTCCCTTTAAAAAACTTTCTAAAAGAAGATGAAAGTGCTCCTTATTCAGTCCTCCCTCTAAGTTCCTGTTGCAGAAAAAATTAGGAATAAATGGTTTACTTCTCGGTCTTGCCCCCTTTCTGGAAAAAGATAATCACGAGGTAAAGGAGTGATAAATAACCAAAGAGAAAAAGACCTTTACATTGAGTATCTCAAGATAGTAAAAAGTTTCAAACAATACCTGAAAAAAAAGGAGGGATCTTTTTCAGATAGCGCTTTTTTACTCCACAAACTCCAGGAGGAGATAAAAAACTGTCAGAAGTGCCCGCTTTATAGAACCCGAACTAACCTGGTCTTTGGAGAAGGAAATCCTGATGCTATTCTCATAATTGTGGGAGAGGCACCAGGGAAAGATGAAGATCTGCAGGGAAGACCTTTTGTTGGAGCGGCCGGGAAATTGCTAAGGGAAAGTCTGAGGTATCTGGAAATACCTGAGGATAAGTTTTATATCGCCAACATCCTTAAATGTCGCCCTCCTGGAAACAGAGATCCAAAACCAGAAGAAATTGCCTGCTGCCTGCCCTATCTGAAAAGACAGATCCAGATAATCCAGCCCAAAATCATCTGCTCTCTGGGTAAATTCTCCACCCAGACTTTGCTTAACACTACCCGCGGTATCACTTATTTGAGAGGGCAAAAATTCACTCTTCCACATGGGAAAATCCTTATCCCTACCTATCATCCTGCAGCCTGTATCTACAGACCTCCCTGGAGAAAACAATTTATGGCGGACTTAAAGAAAGTGAAACAGGAGCTGGAAAGGCTCAGCTCAACCTCTTATTAACATTGTCACAAAAAAAAGAGACCATCCTAAAATAAGTACCACACCTATAATTTTCTTGGCAGAGGCTATAAGTAAAAGGAGAAGATAAACAGCGGTGAGACTTGCCAAAAAACTTGCAGCATCTCCATAAAAATCGGCTAATTTAGGATTTTCCTTAAATATGGTTTTTTCAAGAGAAAACACGATCACCTTTCTTATGTAATCATAAATAGTATACAAGAAATTAGCAGCTTTCTCGAGAAAGCCTGGTCCAGGAAGAACCTCTTCCAGGTGCTCTTCCATCTCACGAACAGTAGGTGGAGGATTATCATCAGAAAAGGAGGCAATGCAAACCGTTTCTTTTCCAAAAGTTAGGATATTAAATACCATAAAAGTCAGCATTGAAAACCAAAAAATCCTCTTAATAAAGTTTTTTTCCATAGATAAACTCCTTCCTTATCTTTTTATCCAGCAAGCTTTATTAGAACTACACCTTTACCACAGGATGAAGAATTTGTCAATTGACAAACCAGAGTTATTATCTAAAATTGTCAACAAGACCGGACCACAAAAATCCTTTGCTGTCCCCATATCTCCTCCTTGTTGAGAAGCTGTGTTCCTGTAGAAAGACTCTTATATGCCAGGTTAAAAACATATTATCTGAAGCAAGAGGGTGAGAAAAAATGGTAATTGCCGCCTTTGTAATCAGTATTGTTGCTCTGGTTATCGCTGTTATCAATTTTCTCGGTATAAAGTTGTCCTCTATTACCTGAGAAAAAAGAGAAGAAAAGGAGTAGCGGGTAAAAACCACATAATAAATTTTTGGGTGAAAAGATGGAACTGCCGGTTAACTTTCTTGCTGGATTAGTACTGGGTGCAATAGCAGGATTTGCACTGGGTTTTTTAACAGGCGCCATTTCTAAGCCTGAGGAGAAAAAAGTAACTAAAAAAGACACTAAGGCAAAAAGGCTCTTCACCGCAGCAAACCAGGAAAAAGACAAAAAGAAGAAAATGGAACTTCTGGGAAGAATCCTGGATAAATACCCTCACAGTGAATGGGCAGATAAAGCCCTGGAAGAGGTAATGAAGATAAGAAAGGAGGAACCAGGAGATTAAATTATCAAATATTAAAGAATAGGTTTTCTTAAACCGAATATATAAAGAAAAGAAACTTGCTTCTCACTCAATAGATATTGTGGTGGAGGAAGAGAATTTTTAGTTTTTGGCAAGGAAGCTCGCCCTATTGACAATGTTTATATAATGGCTAAAATCTGAGCAAATTTTTAACAAAGCGCACAAGAGCTGAGAAAGGGGTATACTTATGAAACTTCAAAATGCACTATCTGAGGAAGCAAGAGAAAAGTTAGAGCAGGTGGGAAAAGCTGACATTCTGGTTGGAATTCCCAGCTACAACAATGAGAAAACTATAGGTCAGGTGGTAAGAGCCGTTCAGTGTGGACTTGCCAAATACTTCCCCAATGAAAAGGCTATGATTATGAATTCAGATGGCGGTTCTACTGACAGAACCAGAGAAATTGTTAAGCAGACCAGTATCTATACAGACCTTGATACCATTCTGGTGGAGCATCCGGTGCACCCTGCCAGAAGTCTGGCCGCTCCTTACTACGGACTTCCTGGCAAGGGAAGTGCTTTTAAGGCTATCTTTGAGACGGCATATGAATTAAACGTTGTTGCCTGTGTGGTTGTAGATTCAGACCTTAGAAGCATTACTCCTGAATGGATACAGCTTTTAGCAGGACCTGTTCTTCTTAAAGGTTACGATTATGTGGCACCTTATTATTCCCGTCACAAATACGATGGAACAATCACCAACT
This sequence comes from Candidatus Aerophobota bacterium, assembly GCA_003648845.1. Next base: position 1,598 of record QMQA01000087.1, on the reverse strand, counting down.
CTATAGCCTACCCCCTTACAAGAGCTCTTTATGGAAAAAGAATACGTCAGCCCATTGGAGGAGATTTTGGATTTTCCCGAAGAATGGTGGAAAATTTCTTAAGTAAAGATGTATGGGGCACGGATGTTGCTCGATATGGAATAGATATCTGGATGACCACTATTGCCATTAACGAAGGTTTTAAGATATGTCAGTCCTTTCTGGGAGCCAAGATTCACGATGGGAAAGAACCCTCTCAGTCTCTTGGTCCCATGTTTAAACAGGTGGTGGGAACCCTCTTTTATCTTATGACTCAGTATGAGGATAACTGGAAAAATGTAAAAGGGTCTCGCCCTGTTGCTATGTATGGATTTCGCTCTGAAGTTTTACCTGAACCTGTTACTGTTAAAGTAGAGGCTATGATTGAAAAATTCAGGATGGGGGTTGAAGAAAACAAAGATTTCTGGTGCTCCATTCTTCCCGGAGAAGATGTGGAAAGATTGGTGGAAATTACTCGTTTTTCCCGAGAAAAATTTAATTTTCCTATGGATCTTTGGGCCAAAATAATTTATGATTTTGCAGTTGCCTATAAAAACAATACAAAAATTATATCAGCTGATACGAAAAGCATAAATGAGAAACTGGTGACCTCTCTCATTCCGCTTTACTTTGGTCGTACAGCTTCTTTTGTAAAAGAAACCCGTCGCATGAGCAGCCTTGAAGCTGAACGGGTGGTAGAGAAAGTGTGTGAGGAATTTGAAAGAATGAAGCCTTACCTTATCAAGAAATGGTTTAAAGAATAGCTTCTACACCATCTTTTTAATCTCTTCCTCAATCCTTTCCTCAGTTGGAACAACAAAATCCTCAAGTACTGGACTGAAGGGAACAGGTACATCCCGAGCACAGATTCTTTTTACGGGTGCATCAAGATAGTCAAATGCAGCCTCAGTTATACGCATACCAACCTCAGCTCCCACCCCTCCTGTTAAGGATGCCTGATGAACAATAGCCACTTTATTTGTTTTTTTAACTGAGGCTATTACAGTTTCCATATCAAGGGGATAAAGACTTCTCAGGTCAATAACCTCAACATCTATTCCTTCCTTATAAAGCTTTTCTGCAACAGAAAGACACCTGTGAAGCATAAAGGAGTAACTTATAACCGTTATATCTTTTCCCTCTCTTTTTACATCAGCCTTTCCTATAGGCACTGTATACTCACCCTCTGGCACCTTTCCTTTTGTCTGGTATAAAAGTATGTGTTCAAAACACATAACAGGATTATTTTCTCTTATTGCTGCCTTAAGAAGCCCCTTTACATCATAAGGAGTTGAGGGAACCACGATTTTAAGACCAGGGGTATGGAGGAACCATGCCTCAAGGTGCTGAGAGTGCTGTGCTGCAGCTCTCCTTAACCCTCCAAAGGGAACCCTTATAACAAGGGGTACCTTTACCTTGCCTCCAAACATGTAATGTATCTTTGCCACCTGATTTACAATCTGGTCCATTGCAAGACATAGAAGGTCACAGAACATTATCTCTGCAATGGGACGCATTCCGGTTATTGCAGCTCCCAGGGCAAAACCAATTATGGCCGCCTCAGACATGGGGGTATCCTT
>QMQA01000086.1 GCA_003648845.1 Candidatus Aerophobota bacterium | reverse complement strand
ATGCTTGACAACGTTTTTATGTATGGTATAATAGATACAAAATATGAGATACCAAAAAGAGCCCGGAATAAGAACTATTAATTCAGGTCAAAGTCTGCAGAACTATCCCAGCAGAGCTGAAAAAGTGTATGAGATTTTACTGGAAAGTATTACAAAGCGACGTATATTACCTGGAGAAAGATTGGTAGAGAGAGTTTTAGCAAAAAAATTGGGAGTAAGCAAGACTCCAATAAGAGAAGCGCTAAATAGATTAAAAGAAGAAGGGCTCGTAGAAGGAACACCTTACTGTGGCTATTCTGTGGCTAAAATTTCTCTGAAGGATATAGAGGCGATTTACGACCTCCGTGAGGTGTTAGAGGGATTAGCGGCTAGGAAGGCAGCGGAAAAAATAACCAAGAAACAAATCAGACAATTAAAGTCAATTCTTCAATCCCTGGAAAATTGTTCTAAAGAAAAAGAGTGGGAACATTATTACTTACTGGATCTAGAATTTCATAACTTATTAACAGCTATTAGCAAGAATGAAAGATTGTTCCAAATAGCACGACTTCTTGAAAACCAAACCAAGCTTTTAATGTCTGTTTCAATAATGCTTCCAGAAACAATAGAAGATTCATTAAAAGAACATAGAGAAATCTTAAACGCTGTAGGTAATCATAAACCCGATCTTGCTGAGCAATTAGCTAGGGAACACATCAGAAATGTCAAAAAAATTGTGCTGGCTTCACTTAGAAAATGTAATCAAGCAAACAGAAAAGAAAAGACTCGTGACTCTTTAAAAGAAAATTGAGCCGATTTGGCAAAGCAATAGAACTGTAGGTTACACCACTCACAGTATATTCAAATTCCAAAAAGGTCTCGAAAATAAAACACAGAGGGGGTGATGGCTAATAAAGAACATGGCACTCGGAGTTAATTTCAGTTTGTCAGAAGGCGAAAAATGATTGGTTCCGCAGAACAAAAAACTAAAACGCTGGAGGGCAATATGATTAAGGAAACAAAATGGATAAAAGTAGGGTTAATAGGAATTTCCTTTATCTTTGTATTTATTATGGTAGTTTCAGTTATAGCGCTTGCTGAACCAAATAATTATCCCACTCAGAAAATAAGAATAATTGTTCCTTACAAGCCTGGTGGTGGGAGTGATACACGTGCGAGACTGATGGAGAAAATTATTAGAGAGAATAACTTACTTCCTGTGCCTGTAGTGATAATTAACATACCTGGTGGAGGAGCTGCACCTGGCCAGTTAGAGGTAATAAATGCTAAGCCAGATGGATATACTTTGCTATTGCACCATGGACAGGTAATTATTGGACACCTTCTGGATATTTTGGATTGGAATTACGATGCCTTTGCACCAGTAGCTGAAATAACAGAAAATCCTATAGTGGTATGTACACATGCAAGTAGCCCCTGGAAGAGGTTTACAGATTTGATTGAAGATGCTGAACAAAGGCCTGGTAAAATCACTTGGAGTTGGGGAGGCATGGGTGGTCATACTCACTTTACCTCTTTGGCGATTTTTAAGGGAAAAAATATCAAAGTGAGACCTGTAGCTCATGGAGGAGCAGCAGAATCTAAGGCTGCCTTAGCAGGAAGACAGGTTGATGTGGCTGTTTTTGGGGTGGTTCCCATGGATTATATAAAGGCAGGAAGGTTTAGAGCCTTAGCAGTTGCTTCAGATGAGAGGATGCCTCAGTTGCCCGATGTTCCTACATTAAAAGAACAGGGAGTAGATGTTTCTGTATCTATCCGTTATAGTCTATTTGCCCCGAAAGGTACACCGGAGGAAAGGTTAATATATTTACAGAGTGTGGTCAAAAGAGTATGTGAAAATCCCGAGTTTGTAGAGAAAATACATAAGATCGGTGGTGTGGTAAAATATCGTCCCGGACAGGAAATGTTTGATCAATTTGCCAAAGATTACGAGTTGTTCAAAGAGGTAGCCGCGGAAATTAAGATTAAAAGGTAAACTTTGAAAAATTTATTTGCGAGAGGGCTTTATCAGGCCCTCTCGCAAAATCTTAAGAGGAATAAAATTGGTTGTAAGAAGAAAAGGAGAAGTGCTATTTTTAAGTGTTCTTATGGGGATGGCAGGGTATTTGTTTTATCTCACTTTTAGTTTATCTCCTTCCTGGTATCAACCTGTTGGGGCTGCAGATTATTCCAGGTTTATTTTTGTCCTATTGGAAATTGTTTGTGGTTTGCGAATGTTTAAAATATTTAGGCAGGCCAAGTTTAATGAAAAAAGTACCCTTGATAATAAAATTGAGATAAAAAGGATAAGAAATTGTGTGCTATTAACTATGCTTGTGATTTTTATTTATCTAATAGGTTTAACTTCTTTAGGCTATTTTATTTCTACCTTTTTATTCTTGGTTATATGCATGTGGATATTAAGTTATTATTCATTAAAAATTATACCTAAAGCTATTTTAATTTCAATTATATTGGTTGCCTTACTTTACATCTTATTTGGTCAGATTCTAAATATTTATTTTCCTCCCCGGGTTTTGTTATTTTGAATTTTAAGAGCGGGAAGATGAAAAAATGAGCAGGTCGGTTTCGGCTTGGACAAAGGAACCTTCTTGGTAGTGGAACTTTGGCGAGGAGTTAAACCATGTCAAATTTTTTGATCGGACTGCAGAGCGTCGTAAGCTGGTACGCATTACCCCTTATAGCAAGTGGAGTAGCTTTGGGTCTAATTTTTGGAGCAATTCCTGGGCTAACTGCCACCCTTGCCGTAGCACTTATTCTTCCTTTTACTTTTGGATTACCTCCTGTCATTGGTCAAGTGACTTTAATTGGTGCTTTCGTGGGAGGAATATCCGGGGGACTTGTTTCTGCTACCCTGCTTGGTATTCCTGGAACACCTTCCTCTATAGCAACTACGTTTGACGCCTTTCCCTTGGCTAAAAAAGGACAACCAATTAAGGCCCTTAAAACAGGAATAATTTCCTCCTTTATAGGAGGTATTATCAGCGGGATGATCTTAGTTGTAGCCAGTACTCAGTTAGCAAAGATAGCTCTAAGCTTCGGCCCTTATGAATATTTTATGCTTGCTATATTTGGTCTTACTGTAATTGTATCTCTTGGCGAAGACTCTTGGGTTCGATCGTTTATATCTGCTCTCTTCGGACTTACTATTACACTCTTCGGTATGGATCCTGTGGACGGTGTGCCCAGATTCACCTTTGGATTTACCCGGATGCAAACCGGATTTAATTTAATCCCTACTCTTCTTGGATTATTTGTGTTTTCTCAACTTTTTAGCGAAATTGAAAAAATTAGTGAAAGATATATTTTCAAGGCAAAGGAGAAAATGGATAGTTTTCGTTTTGGTTTAAGAGAAATAAAGAATAACTGGCTAAATTTTATTCGTTCGTCGCTTATTGGAACCGGGCTTGGTATTTTGCCAGGTGTAGGAGGGGCTATTGCAAATTTCGTATGTTATGATCAGGCTAAAAAAGCTTCTAATAAACCAGAATCCTTTGGGAAGGGAGCAATAGAGGGTATCATCGCATCTGAAACAGGCAATAATGCAACTACAGGTGGGGCTTTAGTTCCTATGCTTACCCTGGGTATTCCTGGGGATACTGTTACTGCAGTGTTATTAGGAGGATTGATGATTCATGGCATTCAGCCAGGTCCGCTCCTATTTGTTGAAGAAGTAGAGTTAATATACGGTATATTTGCTGGTTTCTTTATAGCTAATTTCTTTATGTTAATTATTCAATATGTTTTTGGGATTAAGCTTTTTACATGGGCTTTAAGAGTTCCTAAGTATATTTTACTGCCTATTATTGTGGCTATGTGTACTGTGGGGTGTTATGCTATTAACTGTCAAATTTTTGATGTCTGGGTGTTGTTTCTTTTTGGACTTATAGGATATGGTATGAAAAAATACGGGTACCCGATTCCCCCAGCTGTTCTCGGTTTTATTTTAGGTCCTATAGCTGAAAAGAACCTGAGGTTAGCTCTTATGCATAGTGGTGGAAGTTATCTTCCTTTTTTTACCAGGCCGATAAGTTTAATTATGTTCTGTGCTACTATCTTCTCAATTTTTATTTCATTAAGAGGAGTTGCAAAGTTTTCCCGGAAGGGAAATTGATTTCTTAAATTTTAATTGTGAAGAGTCTCGATTTAAAATAAAATAGGCTACTTTGATTTTAAAACTATAAATTTTAGAGAGGTGGAAAATACAAATGAATGTTTTAGGTTACAAAAGAGAAAACGGCACAGTAGGATTTAGAAATTATGTACTAATCCTTCCCTCGGTAAGTTGTGCTAATAAGGTGGCAGAAGAAATTGCAGATGGAATTGAAGGCGTAGTGGCAATACCTCATCAATGTGGTTGTGGCCAGTTGGGAGAAGATCGTGAGCAGACTACAAGAGTTTTGGTTAATATTGCTGCTAATCCCAATGTGGCAGCGGTAGTAGTGGTTGGATTAGGATGTGAGGGAATACCTGCTGACCTTTTAGGGGATAAGATTTCAAGCTTCAAGAAACCTGTAGAAATAGTAGTTATTCAAAAAGAAGGAGGGAGCTTAAGAGCTATTGAAAAAGGTAGAAGGTTAGCTTTGAAGATGGTTGAGAACTCTTCGAAAATAAAGAGAGAACCTGTTAGTATCTCTGAAATAACTCTGGGACTTAAATGTGGAGGTTCAGATTCATTTTCCGGGATTTCAGCTAATCCTGTTCTTGGTTTTGCAGTGGATTCTCTGATTGCTCAAGGTGGAAGAGCTGTTCTTACAGAAATTTCAGAAATCATCGGAGCAGAACATATTTTGGCAAAGAGAGCTGCCAATGAGATAGTAAAAAAGCGAATTTTAGAAGTTGTTACTCGTTTTGAAAAAAAGGCTATTAGTTATGGAGTAGATATCCGGGGCACGCAGCCTTCGCCAGGCAACATAAGGGGAGGGCTGACAACCATTGAAGAAAAGTCCATAGGTAGTATCATCAAATCCGGTACTACTCCAATCAGAGAAGTTGTTGAATACGGTGAGATACCAAGAGAAAAAGGGGTAGTGCTTATGAATGGTCCTGCTTATGAGCCTCATTCCCTGGCCGGGTTATTAGCCACTGGTGTTCAAATCATAGCATTTACGACAGGAAGGGGCAATCCTTGCGGCACAGCTATTGCTCCTGTGATTAAGATCTCTTCTAACACCAGGTTATATGAAAGGATGAATGATAATATCGATTTTAATGCAGGAGTTGTAGTTTCTGGCGAAGAAACTTTTCAACAGGCTGGTCAGAGACTCTTGAATTTAATCTTAAACGTGGCCTCAGGAGAAATGACTAAAGCGGAAATTCTGAAGGATAACGCATTCGATATCTGGCGATTAGGCACTTCTATATAAATTATTAAATTTAATTCTGATTTCCCTCATGAGCAATTTTTTTCTTCCTTCAAGGAAAAATTCTCTCAGGGGGTGAAGTATCTATGAATAAAAAACCAAAGGAAGCGATGCTGATCTCATCTGCAGATAATGTAGCTACCGCTTTGAATAGGCTAAATGTTGGAACAGTTATTTCTTTGTCAACAACGAAGGGCAAAAAACAAATTCTTTTGAAACAGCCGATAGACTGTGGCCACAAGTTTTCCATTAAGAATATCAACAAGGGAGAACCGATTATCAAATATGGTGAGATCATAGGTTTAGCTACCGAAGATATTCCTGAGGGCTATCATGTCCATATCCATAACGTGGAAAGTAGACGAGGTCGCGGAGATAAAAAAATATTGGATTGAACCTCTATGAATCCATGTAAGTTCGGAAGCATAACTTTGAAATTGGGGGATTCAAAATACTTTCCTGTTTTCTTTGAACTTCTTCGGGGATGCCCCAGTATGTAGCGAT
>QMQA01000085.1 GCA_003648845.1 Candidatus Aerophobota bacterium | reverse complement strand
CCTAAAAAAGAAAAGCGGAATATTAAGTGAAAAAGGTACTTTTCGTTCCACTCTGGTAGTTGGAGCTGACGGAGCAACTTCAACAGTTAGAAAAATCAGCAGGTTAAAGTTAAAACCAACCTATTTCAGGGGAATCCAGTTTAGAATACATCAAAAAATAACTCCTCAGAATATGGTTCAGGTTGATTTTACCAGGCCTTTTCTTCATTTTTGCTGGCTAATTCCTGAAGATGAAAAAATAATTCGGGTAGGAAGTATCTCTCCGGATCCGTTAAAAAGTCTTGAATCTTTCATGAAAAAAAAGAAGATAAAAGGAAAGATAATAGAAAAGATGGGCGGGATTCTATCCATAGGCTATGGAGAAATTTGTAAGGAAGGAATTTTTCTGGTTGGTGATGCTGCCTGTCAGGTAAAACCTCTAAGTGGAGGGGGTCTTTACTACGGAATGAGGGGTGCAGAGATTCTGGCTGATTGTATAAAAGAAGGAAACCTTTCATCTTACAATGCTAAGTGGAAAAAAGGGACAGGAAAAGAAATCAAATCAGCACTGAAGATAAGAAAAATCCTGGAGAAAACAAGTCTTACCTTTCTGAAAAATTTGTTTAACCTGGTTCAAAAAAATTCCCATCTTATTGAGGAATTTGCCGATTTTGAACATCACTCTGTCGGTGTTTTTGCTGTAATAAAGAGATTGGGGATAGCATTGCCTGGTACTTTGCTCAAAACAGCACCCAGATCTGAGTTTCCTTGATGTAAGGGAGAATTTCTGTAAAATTTGATCATAAAAGATGATCCGGCCTAAAAAAGAAAAGCGGAATATTAAGTGAAAAAGGTACTTTTATCCCAGCGGATCCATGAGGCTGGAATGAAATTGTTAGAAGGGAGAGTAGATGTAATTACAGAGGCAAAACCCGGAAGGGACAATAGAACAGCAGAAATAGATATGAAGCTGTAGACCTTGAAGGTAAAGTTCTTGGTCTGGTGGGAGTAGGAAAAATTGGCTCCAGAGTTGCAAGAATTTGCCAGAGTGCGTTTAATATGCAGGTGGTGGGCTATGACCATTTTGTGGTGAAAGGAGAGGAAATTGCTCGGGAGCTGGAAATCCCTCTGGACAAGCTTTATCCAGTTGTTCCCTGTCTGAAACTCGTAGGAAAGATCAGAGCTTGTAACCATATGTCTGGGGAAACCTATTCCAGACGAGAAGTACTATCTGAAAACCCATCCTCTTCCAGATAAATGGCTCATGTTTGATATCACAACCGGGGGATTTGCTCTGGAGTGGTTCTGCTGCTTTTGCAGAGGAATGAGCAAGGAGGAATTTTATAACCTGTACCTGAGAGAAATCCTGAAGGAGAAAAGAAAATGCCCTATGATTGTCTGTATGCGTTATAAATCATGCGACTTCAAATTTTACCTTTCTCTTTCACCTCTGGTCGGGGCGACCGGATTCGAACCGGTGACCTCTTGCGCCCCATGCAAGTGCGCTAAACCAGGCTGCGCCACGCCCCGATTATAAAAAAATCAATCAAGTAATCTAATAATCTCCTCTATTTCCTTTTTTAACCAGTGAAGATTAAGATCTTCTGATCTGTTTTCTTTTTTTCCTTCTTTTTTAAGTTCTTTTTTTGCTCCCTCTATTGTAAATCCCTCCTTATAAAGAAGGTCCTTAATCTTAAGTATCAGTTCCACGTCCTTTTTTTGATATCTTCTGTGTCCCCCTCTGCTCTTTGAAGGAGAAAGAGATGGAAATTTTCTTTCCCAGAAACGTAAGACATAGGCAGGAAGGTCTGTTATTCTGCTGACTTCTCCAATCGAGAAATATAGCTTTCCTTCCCTTCTTGCACCAGCATCACTCTGCAATTCTCTGTTAAAATCTTTTGATTTTTCCAAAGAAAGCCTTAACGGGAGAAAGCAAAAACTTTCCTCTGCTTCCTCCCGGTTATCTACTATGAGACTGCTTCCCTGAGATTCTTTCCCGCCTCAAATTTAGGGACCTCTTTGGCAGGTATCTGGATCTCCTCCCCTGTTTGAGGATTTCTTCCCCTTCTGGATTTACGCGTCATAATCTTAAAACTTCCAAATCCCACCAGAGTTATCTTTTCTCGCCTGGCTAAGGAATCCTTAATTGTAGAAATTACTGCATCTACCGTCTGTCTGCATACCTTCTTTGTCAAACCAGTTTGCCTGGCTACCTCATCCACCAATTCTGCTTTGTTCATCCTATTCCTCCTTTATGGGTATTTATTTACTATAATCAACTGTAGAATTTTGACAAGAGGAATATCCTCACTATATTTTCACCTTCTCTCCTAACTTATTTTCCTCACCGGCGAGCAATCTTTTTAAATTAGAGTGATGGCGCAAAATTACCACTCCAGCAACAATAGCTCCTGAGTAAACATATATCAGAGTTTCCCCGCCTCCCAGAATCCAGATATAAAAAGGCAGAAGTGCGGCTGAGATTATGGAACCTAAGGAAACATAACGGGTCGCTCCTACAATTACTGCCATACTTATAAGAGAAAATAAAAAAGGTAGTGGAGTTAAAATTAAAAAGACCCCTGCTGAAGTAGCAACTCCCTTACCTCCTCTGAATTGCAAGAATATGGGCCAGTTATGACCGCTTATACAGGCTATACCTGCTAAAGCTCTTACTATAGAAGTATCTGTTGCAGTAGAAAAAAAACCTGCCAGATAAACAGCTAACATTCCTTTGCCAAAATCTATCAAAAAAACAAAAAGAGCATATCGCCTGCCCAGCACCCTAAGGACATTGGTAGTGCCGATATTCTTGCTCCCAAATCTTCTAACGTCAACGCCTCCTGCCAGCTTTCCAACAACATATCCTCCTGGAATACAGCCAAGTAAATATCCTGCAACCACAGCAGAAAGAAAACTTATAATCATTACTTGAAAAATTCCTGTTTCAGTTTTTTCCTTACATCTTCTCTAATGAAATCCCCTATTACAATTCCTTCATCATCTTGACTGGATGCTGATGTTTGTTTTTCCTTTTCCTCTTTCTCCCGCTCCTTTTTCACCTTTTCCTTCAGTCTTTTTACACTTAATCTTATTCTTCGCTTTTCCGGGTCAATTTCCACAATTTCGGCCCTTATTTCCTCACCAACTGAGGTCACCCTCTCAGGATGATGGACATACTCACTGTCTAATTCAGATATGTGAATAAGCCCATCTATACCCGGCAGAAGATTAACAAAAACGCCAAAATTGGTTATTTCCTGAACCTTCCCTGAGATAATATCTCCCACTTTGTATTTTTCTGCAAGCATTTGCCAGGGATCAGGTTGAGTCTGTTTTAATCCGAGAGCCATTCTTTTATCTTTGGGATTGATATCCAGAATTTTTACATTAACTTCTTGCCCTACATATACTACTTCTTTGGGGTGTGAAATACGCTTATCCCAGGACAGGTCCGAAATATGAATTAAGCCTTCCAGTCCTTTTTCAATCTCCACAAAGGCTCCAAAGTTTGTCAGATGGGTGACTTTGCCGGTAACTTCAGAACCTACTTTGTATTTTTCCTCCACTATACTCCAGGGATCAGGTATTGTTTGCTTTAATCCCAGAGATATCTTCCCTTTATCTTTATCAAGCTTTAACACCTTCACCTGAATTTCCTGGCCCAAGTTCACCACCTCCTTAGGGTCTTTCACCCATCCCCAGGAAAGGTTCTCAGGATGAATAAGACCATCAATTCCACCCAGATCTACAAATACCCCAAATTTGGTTATTGAACTGACTTTTCCTGTAACTATTTTTCCTTCCTCCAGACTTAATAGAATCCTTTCCTTCCTTTTTTCTTTCTCATCCAGTTCAAAAAATTTACGGGAAACTACTATATTTTTAGACTTTTTGTCCAGTTCTATTACTCTAACTTCTAAAGTTTTTCCAATATATTTTCTTAAGTCCACTTTTCTTTTTAAACTCACATGCGAGGCGGGAATAAAGCAGCTTAAATAACCTATAGTAGCCAATAATCCCCCTTTTACAGCTTTTATTACTTTTACTTTAATGGGCTTTTCCTTCTCAAAAGCCTCGGTGAACTTTGCCCAGTCCAGCCTGAAATCAGCCTCTTTCTTGGATAGAAGAAGATGCCCAATTTCGCTTTTCCGCACCACATATACATTCATCTTTTCTCCTATCTGTGGAATCCTGTCCGACGAGGATGCATATTCCTCCCAGGGCATAAACCCTTCGGATTTCATCCCCACATCCAGAAGAACCCCTTCCTTGGTAGTCTGAACCACCTTAGCATTAATTATATCTCCTTCCCTGATTGGTGCTGGATTTTCATATTTTTTAACAAGATGGGCAAACACTTCTTCTTCTTCTTCTTTCTTCTGCGAAGAGGTTGCCTCTTTCTCACCCACCCGCTCTACTTTTTCTTCTTTTTCTTTCTCTTTGTCAACCTCCTTTTTGGTTATTTCTTTCTCTTCAATAGATGCTTTTATCAAGCTATCAGCAGCTCGATCAAGCATGTTTTCCTCTCTGGATTTAGCCACTTTCTCCCCCCTCTGTTAAATTCTAAATTAATTTAAATTTGATAACTTTTTCTCCAGATTTCTTATGACTTTTTCAGGAGTAGATGTACCTCCAGTTATACCCACAGTATTTATTTTTTTAACTTCTTCCAGATCTATATCTTCTTCTTTTTCTATCAGATAAGTTCTCACACCCATATTCCTGCAAATTTCAGCTAACTTTTGAGTATTGGAACTTTTATATCCACCAACCACTATCATCGCCTCCACTTTGCCAGCTAACTCTTTTGTCTCCTTTTGCCTCTCTCTAACCACGCTACAGACAGTATTAAAAACCCTCGTTTCAAGTCCATCCTCTAATCGGTTTTCTATTAGATTTTTCACGATATTTTTAAAATTGTCAAGGGATTCGGTAGTCTGAGCAACAATGCCCATTTTTTTAACCCGGGGTATCTTCTCAATTTCCTTTATAGTCTTAACTATGCTCAATTTTTTGGTGGGCAGGTCAGAAACAACTGATCTTACCTCTGGATGCTTAGCTGACCCTATTACCACAATATGATAAGACTGGACGGATAGATTCCGGGCAATTCTTTGTACTCTTGAAACATACGGACAGGTCGTCTCAACCATTCTCAACCCCCTTTTAGCTGCCTCCTCTAAAATGGCACGCTCAACCCCATGGGCTCTTGTGAATACTGTTCCTTTTTTTATTCGAGTAACATCAGAAAGAACTTTTAGTCCCCTGCTGGCCAGCTCACTCATTACCACAGGGTTGTGAATTAAATCTCCCAAACAATAGATCTCCTCTTTTTTCTTTAACTCTTCCTCAACCATCCTGATAGCCTGTCTGACGCCAACACAAAAACCAATTTTTCTCGGAAGGTATACCTTCATTTCTCAGCGCCCATTTTTATCATTTCTTCCTTAAGTCTTTGTAAAACCTCGCTGGCCTTTTTCTTTTTTCCTGAATTGTAAGGTGAAATTGGGTCTCCCACTTTTACCTTTATCTTTCCCGGTTTAATTATTTTTGCTCCAGGGGGAAGAACTTTTCCAGTACCCCTTATCACCACAGGTATAAGAGGAACCTTACAATGGATGGCAATTTTTACCGAACCCTCTTTCAGATCACCCAACCTGCCCGATAAGCTCCGTGTCCCTTCGGGAAAAAGGGCTAAAATTTTTCCCTCCCTGAGCACCATTAAAGCTTTCTGGTAGGCTCTTCTGTCTATTCTGTCTCTTCTTAAAGGGAAAGCACCCAACCTGCTTATTAAATATCCAAATAAAGGATTATTAAAAAGTTCCTCCTTGGCCATGAAATTCATCTTTCTGGGACTAACAAGTGCCAGAACAACAGGGTCAAGAT
>QMQA01000084.1 GCA_003648845.1 Candidatus Aerophobota bacterium | reverse complement strand
TAATAGCTGATGCCCTACATTCTCTTTCTGTCCTTGCCACAGACATTGTCGTATTACTGGGACTGAAGTACAGCACAAAGGCCAGCGATGAAAATCATCCTTATGGACATGAAAAAATAGAGACCCTGATAAGCTCAATTTTAGGGATGGCTCTTGCGGGAATAGGCGTAAAAATAGGATATGATGGCATAAAGGCTATTTTTTATCCTCCTTCCACCTCACCCACTGTTTTAGCCCTGCTTGCTGCCCTATTATCTCTTGCAGGTAAAGAGGCCCTTTACCGGTACACTTTTTGTGTAGGTAAAAAAATCAATAGCAGACTGATTATTGCCAATGCCTGGCATCACAGATCAGATGCTTTATCCTCTCTTGTAACTCTGGTTGGAATAACAGGAAGTATGATAGGATTCAGATTATTTGACCCTCTTGCCGCAACTTTCCTTGCTTTTTTCATCATAAAAGTCGGGATAAAAATAACAGGTAGCACATTCAGCGAACTGGTGGAGTCTTCCGCTGGTAAAGAGCTTACAGGAAAAATAAGAGAAATAGCCTCTCTTACCAATGGAGTATCGGGGGTACACAGGATCAGAGCAAGATATATAGGCTCATCTATTATGGTGGAACTCCATATAGAAGTTGCCGGAGATATGAAAGTTGATGAGGCTCATTTTATCGCCGATGAAGTTGAAAGAAAAATAATGGAAAACATAAAGCAGGTAAAGGAGGTCCTGGTTCATGTTGATCCCTTGCCGGGAGGATAAAATCAACATCCGGAGAAGTTAAAATGGATTACCAGAAAATAACCCCAAAACTAATAAAGAAAATAGAGGAAATAGTAGACAGAAAAAATATTTTAATGCATCCAGAGGATATTGAGCCTTACTGCCATGATGAAACACCTGGATTGAATTTTCCTCCGGAGCTTGTAGTCAGAGTTAAAAATCACACTCAGGTTGCACAGCTCCTTGAGTTTTGTAATAAAGAAAAAATCCCCATAACACCTCGAGGAGGAGGAACGGGGCTCACTGGAGGAGCAGTTCCTCTAAAAGGAGGAATTGTTGTTAGCTTTGAAAAAATGGACAGAATAAAAGACATAGATGCAAAAAACTACATGGTGGTACTTGAGCCAGGTGTTATCAATGGCACTCTTCAGAGAGAGCTTGCAAGGGAGGGACTTTTTTATCCGGTAAATCCTGCCAGCCTGGACAGTTGCACCATTGGGGGGAATGTTGCTGAGGCATCATCCGGGGCTAATGCAGTAAAATATGGAGGAACAAAAGAGTACGTAAGCGGGCTGGAGGCAGCTCTTCCTTCAGGAGAAGTGATTAAGTCAGGAGGAAAGCTGGTAAAAAATGTTACAGATTACAGGCTAATTCAACTTCTTGTCGGTTCTGAAGGAACTTTGGCTGCAATTACTGAGATAACTTTAAAGGTTATCCCTTTACCGGAGGTGAGAATTGACCTTATAGCAGGTTTAAATAAATTATCCTCAATTGAAAACATTCTTCACAAAATATGGAAAAGAAAAATAATTCCTGCCAGCATTGAGTATATTGATGAGGCAGCAGTAAGAATAACCAGAGATTACGTTCAAGAGGCACCTTCCCTACCTGACTGCTCTCATTACATTATAATAGGAGTAGATGGAAGGGAGGAAGAGGTTAACAGGGATATGGAAATTCTGGACAAGATTTTCACAGAAGAGGGTATACAGGATGTTCTTGTAGCCGGGGATCGCCAGGACCAGGATAAACTATGGAAATTCAGACAATCTGTGAGAGATGCTCTGGTCCACTCGGGCTCAATGATGGTAGAAGAGGATATGGTCGTTCCCCGTAGCAGAATAATAGAATTCATGGAAAAAAGCAAAAAGGTATACAGGAACTGCAACATAAAAACAGCAATATATGGACACTTAGGGGATGGAAATCTACATTACAATTTTATAAAAACATCCCCGGGTGAAAAAGAATGGGAACAAAAAGTGGAAAAAGTTCTGGACAGACTCCTCAGAATGGCTATATTCTGTGGTGGGAAAATATCCGGAGAGCATGGCATTGGACTGACAAAGAAAAAATATCTACCTCTGGTCATAAATAAGGCCGAATTTGAACTAATGAAAAAAACAAAAATAGCTTTTGACCCTAACAATATTCTGAATCCGGGAAAAATATTTGACTGTGAGAAGAAAAATGGCTATCTGGAGTCAGAAAATAGCCAATATTGAGGTAGATGGTTTTGTTATCCCGGCAGTTGTCTCAAGCTGGCATGATACCGGGGCCTGGATAGCATATATCGAATTGAACCCCTATGAGCTGGGGAAGAGGATTCCAAGGAACCACTTTTATAATTTGCGTATTAACCTGTATTCTCCAAGGGTAAAGTTTAACCTATCTGCAGGGGAACTGGAGAAAATAGGAATAGAAACCGAAAAAATACTGGATAAATACACCTATAATTTAGACTGGGCAGAACTTATAGGAAAAAGCTATAGAAAAATGTTTACCGGAACTCTCATTGCTTATATAATCGCCCTTGTTGCAGCCTATGGATGGTGGTTTATCTGGTTCAGGCAACCCTTTCATGCCTTAGTAGGAATAGATAACTGGTGGAAAAACCTGCAGGCAGGAAAACTTCCAAATTACCATATAAGAGAGGTAACCTTTGGGAAAGATGCCCTTAAACAATCAGCCGTTGATGAGGTTTACAGGTACTTTAAGAGTTTAAAAGGAAGGTATCTTGACATCTGTCGGAAAATGAGAGATTACTGCAAACTGCAAAAGATGAAAAATCCAGCATTTGAAAAAATTGAGAAAGCTTACAGGGAAATTATCTTAAGCGAACTTGAGGATAGTTTCCTGGTTAAAATGGTAGCTCATACCCTGCCTCAGAAAGTGGTTCGGTTTTTCCTGGGAGATATGGTTCTCATCCCCAAGGTACCAACACCCAGAATTATTGTTCCCGTTAGAGATCTTGATTATGATCTTTCCTTCTGCCTGGAGAGTGAGGATGGCTAAGATAGATATTTACCAGGTATGGCAGAAAGATGGTTATACGCTGGTTGTCCCTGTCGACCCCCTTTTCTTTACCGACAGACTGGTTAGAAATCAGAAAATTTTCAGAAGGAGAGAAACGCTTGATATTATACTTAACGTGGAAAGGGTGGATAACTCCCTGTATGAGTTGGGAAAAAACTCTCCCTATCTCAAGGTAGTAGAAGAGGGAGGAAGCCTTAAAATTGCACCTCAGAGAGAGATTCCTTTTCAACTGGAGAAAACCCTCCTTTGTGCCTTTCGGGATACTTTGTTCCAGGATGAAGCTATCACTAATCAATATTTTTTATATCGTGACCTTTTCTTTTATCATGGAAGGTACAGATATGGCGGGTTTTACGGTATTATTCACAGGCTATTCCCCCTGGTCTTTATAATGAGAGTGGTTAAGGGATACCAGCCTATGGTCTGGCAGATGCTTCTTGTTGATCCTTACTTTCTCAATCAAACAAAAGAGAAAATTTTCTCCTGGTATAAGGAAATAGAGGAGGGAATGAGATATGCTTTTACCAACATTACCCTTACACAGAAGGAAAACATCGCCCTGAAAGCTTTAAATAATATAGTAAGAAAAAACAGGTATGGAGAAGGATTTAACACAGCTTCAAAACTTTGCGATAGATTAGGTCTGGGATTTTTAAAGGACTTTTACTGGGTAGCTACCCAGGCTACCGAATATACAGAATGGGATATCTACAAAAAACCACCCATCCCTTTTACTTTATGGCCGGAAAAGATTAAAGATGAAATTTAAAAATTGGCTTATAAAAAAACTGGATGAAAAAATAGACAAAATAATAAACCGCTTTAACATCAATCTTTCCGCCTACGATAGCGGAGTGATAGATTATAGCTTAATAAACCAGGTTGAAATTAGCAGTCTGAGAGAGATTCCCTATCCGGAATTTATTGATAGACTGGCAGATGTAGTGCAAAAAAATCGCCTCCCCGTACAAATTGTCCCTGTTAAAGATTTTGATAATCCCGGCCAGGATTTCAAAACCGACCCTCTGGGATACAGAATATATACTCTGGAGCTGGGCAATCCTTCAGCATCCAGTAAAATCGTGATAGAGGGAACCTGCCATGGAGGAGAAAGAATCCATTCTGTAACCTGTGCACTGGTTGCTTTATCTCTGTGCAAAGAAGGTCCTTTAAGAGAGAAAATTCTTGAAGAGTCTCATATCTGTATCCTACCTGCAGCTGATCCTTTAGGATGGCAAAAAAAGACAAGAGCCTATGTAAATATGAGAGGGGATGAAACAAGAAATCCCGTAGTGGTAAATATGTATCATATAAGGAACCTATTTGGATGGAGTGATACAAATGCCGTATTCGGGAGAAGCTTAGAGGAGGCCAAAAGCAGGAGGGTAAGGTCTATTGAACATCACCTTATGGAAAATTTTGGGCCTCCCACGCTTTACAACTCCCTGCATGAGACGGTAATGTTTGGTTCGCACCTTTTTTACGGAAATGCAGGAGTGATGATTCTTCTCCACCATTATTTTCCAGAAGAGGTCCGGGAGATCATCTTTTCTTTGCGCTATGCCCTGACCAGGGGAGAAAAGATAGAAAAAACACTCAGGAAATTTAACCCTCTTGCCGAACTTAAGTACACCGAAGAGTACTTAGAGCACCATCCTGCTTTTGAAAAAGCAAAATCTATCAGAAATTATATAAGGAGGTTGGGGATAAGAACTTTTGAAGACAAATTTTTCCGGGTGGAAAGAGAATTTCCTGTTCCAGGCCCCAAGTCAGAGATAACTATAGCTGAGAGTTTGCTCATCACCGGACCTCTTTATGTTAAAGCAGGTATAGTCCTTGCCCCTGATTATTACGAAAAAATGAGTGGTACCGTAGGGCAAACTATAGAGACTTTTTCCCAGTCAGAGAGTGAGAGAATACTGCAGGGAGCAGCTTTTATTGACGGAACTTTAAGATGTGAGGTGCTGGGGGAGTATTATGAGTGATTTGATTTATACCATTGAATATATAAAACTTCCCCATCCTCTGGAAGAGGAAAAATCGTGTGTAGTGGGGGACGACTATCACTTCCAGCGCACACTCTACCAGGTTTACCCTTTTTACAAAGATTCAAAACATAACCTTCCACGTCTGGAGAGAAAAATCTTTATCACTGACAGCAATATATCCGAAGAGAAGCTAAAAGAGGAAGTTTGCCGATATGAAAGGAACCTTGTAGAGAGGGTAAAAAAAAGACAGTACATCAGAATTTTTAAAGCATGGGCACGCCTTGGGGTATCATTTGCTGCCTCCTACCTTATCTGGACTCTTCTGTGGAGATTCCCCTGGCTTTATTCCACAATTGATACTGGATTTAGAGCAGTGGGGGATTTTTTAAGTCCCTATGCGATTGTAGTAATGATTCTGGCACCGGCCATAGCCTCTTTATACTTCACCCTGACGGGTAGAAATTCTCTGATAAAAATATACAGGGGAATAAAACCCCTTGAGCTTTACCAGCAACTGGGAAAAGACCACTCCTCCTATTTTATTCAGGATATCAAAAAGCTACGGAAAAATCTTGAGAAAAAGATTGGGAGAAATCACCCTTTAATCCAGAGAATAAAAGCTATCCAGGAGATTCTATATGGAAAAAAGTGGGATGAGCTTCAGGGTTGTCTCCAGTGTATTCTGGACGATGTATCTTCTGATCCAGATTTTCCCTGGGGGGAGAAAAAAAATATTGCCACCATGGTTGAGGACCTGCTCTACCACCGTAAGAATTGGATGAAATTTGCTCCTCTTAAAATCATCTCTCCCGGAAAAGAAGACCTTTTGCCCATGGAAAAACACATACTTTCGGCTCTATCCGATCTTTTGTCCTCTTCTGAATTTATTCATACCCGGGAGAAGATAATTCAGACC
>QMQA01000083.1 GCA_003648845.1 Candidatus Aerophobota bacterium | reverse complement strand
GCTCTGAAGGTCTGCAAAAAGCCGGCCCTGATTAACTCAACTACTGCTGACAAGGAAAAACTGGATGAAATTGTTCCTCTTGCTGTTGAGCATGGGGCTTCTCTGGTTGGAGTGTGTATGGATAAAAAAGGCTCCCCTCAGGATGTTAACAGAAGAGTTGAGCTGGGAGCTACTATATTTAGTGAGGCTGTAGAGAAAGGTCTTCCCGAAGACAGGATTTTTCTTGACCCGGTGACTATGCCTTTGAAGTTTCTCCAGGAACAGGCAGGTAATGTCATAGAGGCTATTCGTCAACTTACGCTTCTTTCCAGCCCTCCTCCTCATATAATTGTAGGATTAAGTAACATTTCCTCTAAAACAAAGGAACCGTCACTTATTAACCGTATTTTCCTTGTTATGTGCATTGAAGCAGGTCTTGATGCAGCTATATGTGATGTTACTGACCAGGAGCTTGTAAATTCAGCGATAACTGCCGAGCTTATCCTGAACAAACAGATTTATTCAGATTCATTTATAAAGGCTTACAGGGAAAGCAGGAAGAAATGAGCTCCCAGAAAAGACTTTTTGTAGCTGCAACCCGCCAGAATGACGGGAAGTCCACTATCTGTTTAGGGTTGCTCCAGATCCTCAAGGAAAAATACCCTCGGATTGGCTTTATGAAACCTGTTGGACAACACTATGTGGAAAAAGAAGGCTACAGGGTGGATGAAGATGTGGTTTTGATGAGAGATGTCTGTAGAATGAGCAACAACTTGAAAGATATGAACCCTGTTACTGTAGCCAGAGGTTTTACAGAAAGATATATCGAGGAGGGGGGACTGGAAAAGTACAGAGAAATGATAAAAGACTCCTATGAGCGGATATCCAGAGACAAAGAACTTGTATTGATTGAAGGAACCGGTCATGCGGGAGTAGGAGCTGTATTTGACCTGTCTAATGCATCAGTTGCAAAACTTCTTGAAAGTAAAGTTCTTTTGATTTCCACTGGAGGAATAGGAAGGCCAATTGATGAGATTGTGATAAATAAAGCTCTTTTTGATCAGGAGGGAGTTGAGATAGTGGGGGTGGTGATAAATAAAGTTCTTCCCGAAAAATATGAAAAGATAAAACGATTAACAGGAATGGGTCTTAAGCGTAAAGGAATAAAGCTTGTGGGTGTTGTTCCCTTCCAGGAGTGCCTTACCTATCCAACAATGGAACAGATTATGGAAGCTACCGGGGGAAAGGTTCTTTATGGAGAACAGTTTCTTCAGAAAAAGGTATTGAATATCCTGGTAGGAGCCATGGAGCCCTATCATGCTCTTGCCCATTTTGCTTCCCATAGCCTGATAATTGTTCCCGGGGATAGAGAGGATATCATTCTTGCTGCTATTGCTGGAGAGAGAGTTATGGGTAAAAACCATGAAATAGCCGGAATGATTTTTACCGGAGGCCTTCTTCCTCATAAAGGTGTATTGAAATTAATAAAGGAAAGCAACTTCCCCATCCTTCTTTCAGAGGATGATACTTATACCACTGCCAAGAAAGTGCACGAGCGGCGGGTTAAAATAAGGGCCAAGGATGAGGATAAAGTTAAAGAAGCTGCAGAGCTGGTAAAGACTTTTTTAAATATTGATGAGATTATTAGCCAGATTTGACAAATAAATTTTAATATGTATAATCTTGTGAAAATGCTCACAAGTACTTGACAAAAATTTGAAGATGAGTAAAATTACTGTGATATTTTTCACAAAGGGGATAAGATGAAGGAACTGCATCTTCCGAAAGATAATTATGTGCAATTTATTCAAAATTTATCCAGCAAAGCCTCTGTATATGCTCCCTTGCAAAAAAACGATTTTCTCTTTTACGAAAAGGTAACCAAAGAAAATATAGATAAAATAGTACCTGATACAAAAAGAGCCATCCATCCTTTAAAATCCTTTTTTATTCCAGCCCAGCGCAAGGTAAGTGAGTATTTTGCCGCATCTTCACAACCGGAACAGGAGGAAAAAATCGTTCTGGGAGCAAAAAACTGTGACCTTAATGCTTTGAAGATATCAGATTCTGTATATTCCGGAGAAAAATTTGGCGGTGAATACAAGGATCCTTTTTATATCCAGGCTCGAGAGAAAACAATCCTTATAAGTTTTGATTGTACCAGCCCTGATGAGAGATGCTTTTGTAATTTAGTTGGATCAAAGCCCTTTCCTGAAGAGGGGTTTGATTTGAACTTATCTTCCTTTGATGATGGTTTCATAGTTCAGGTGGGCTCAGAGAAAGGGGAAAGGCTTGTAAGGGAAAATGAAAATCTTTTTTACTCCGTTGACCAGGGTATGATAAAAAAAAGAGATAAAAGAAGAGAAAAAACTATTAAGTTGCTGGAAAAGATTAATAAAGAGTTTAAAACAGCGTTATCTTATAGAGAACTGATAAAGGATAGTCATGAGTCTCCTGTGTGGAAGCAGCACAGTGAAGCTTGCGTTGATTGTGGTGGATGTAACCAGATCTGTCCTACCTGCAGGTGCTTTTTACTTGTGGATAGAAAAGTGGGAGAAAAATACGAAAGGTATTACCTGTGGGATGGATGTCTTTTAACCGGATTTTCCCGGGTGGCAGGAGGGGCTAATCCAAGACCCCTGCTCTATCAAAGATTTTCCAACAGGCTTTTTTGCAAATTTTACTTTTTTCCAGAAAACATAGACCTTGATGCCTGTACCGGTTGTGGCAGGTGTATAGCTGTATGTCCCGGAAAAATTGATATGCGAAAAGTTTTTAGAGATATTGCTGTGGAGAGAAAAATATCCGTAGGTCTGGAAAAATGAATAATCCCTATCAACCAGTAAAAACGGAAATTCTGCAGGTTATTCCTGAAACACCACAGATAAAAACATTTGTGTTAAAACCAGAAAATCACTTTGAGTTTGAGGCAGGTCAGTTTATCCAGCTAACAGTTCCCGGGGTTGGCGAAGGTCCTTTCACTCCCTCCTCATCTCCCTATGAAAGGGAGAAAATAGAGGTGACCATTATGCGGGTGGGAAAAGTCACTACAGCACTGCATGAGTTAAAAGAGGGAAATCTTGTAGGAATCCGCGGTCCCTATGGTAACAGATATCCGATAGATAAGTGGAAGAATAAGGAGGTTCTCATTGTTGGGGGAGGAGTGGGTCTTGCACCTTTAAGGTCACTTTTTCTATCCTTAACTCATAACTTAAATGATTACAAAAAAGTAGTTTTTTGCTATGGAGCAAAAACTCCGAAGGACATTGTTTATAAAGAGAGCATTCTGGACAAATGGCAAAAGGAATTTACCGGCAAGGTCTCCTTTCGTATAACTGTAGATGAGGGAGATGAAACCTGGAGGGGAAGAGTAGGACTTGTTACCACAACCCTTGATGGAATTGATGAGGAAATAAAGAACATTCCGGAAAGTATAAGTGTAGTTTGTGGTCCTCCTATTATGATGAAATTTACCACTTTGAAGCTGCTGGATGTAGGATATCCGCCTGAAAATATATACCTTTCCATGGAAAAAAATATGTCCTGTGGAATAGGTAAATGTGGTCACTGCCAGCTGGGAAAATATCTTGTTTGCAGGGATGGGCCTGTTTTTACCTATGCTCAGTTAAAGGATATACCGGCAATCTGGGATTAGGAGGAAAAATTTGGCAAAGACACTTTTTATAGATCTGGATGAGATTAGCCAGAAGTGGAAAAATCTTGATATTAAATGCAGTTATCCCTACCATTTTAAAAATAACGGTATTTTGAGTTTGCGCGAGTGGCTTGCTTTCCAGGTAATTTGCAGAAAATGTGAGGATTATCCCTGTGTTAATGCCTGCAGGTACGATGCTCTGGAAAGGGTGGAGGAAACAGGCATAAATGTAAGGAATGATTGTCTGTGTGTGTCCTGTAAATCCTGTGCGATAGCCTGCCCCTTTGGGGTTATTTATATGGAAATTCTTCCCTTTCTTACCTTTCATTGTGATTTGTGTAAAGGGAGGCTAAAGGAAGGGGAGGAGCCTCTTTGTGTAAAGACAGGTGGTGGTGCTATAAAATATGGAGAATTTAAAGAGGACAGGGCTCAGAATATTTACAAAGTGGGAGAAGTAGTGGTTAAAGCAAGACCCTGGAAGAAGGAATTAGCTGGTGAAAAAGGTGAACAGTGATGAGTGAGGTTCTTTTAGCTTTGGTATCTTTTCTGGTTTTCCCGGGTTTTCTTTTTACCGCTGTGGTAGGGCTTCTTGCTGGATGGGTGGATAGGAAGCTAACTGCTCGACTTCAGTGGAGAGTTGGTCCACCCTGGTACCAGAACTTTATCGATTTCTTCAAGTTGATGGGTAAGGAGACGATAATTCCTTCTGGTGCTCGAAGGATAACCTTTCTATCTGCTCCCCTTATTGGTCTTGTTGGTGTTACTCTTGTCTCTCTTATTCTCTGGCAGATGAATCTTTACCCTGCTACAACATTCCTCGGGGACCTTATTGTGGTGCTTTATCTTTCCATTCTTCCCTCTTTAGCAATTATCATAGGAGGATCAGCTTCAGGTAATCCTCTTGCCTCCCTGGGGGCAAGCAGAGAGATGAAGTTAATACTGGCTTATGAACTACCTTTCATTGTAGCCATTTTTACTCCGGTTGTAGCTATAAAGGATATAAAAATAGGTTCTATTGTGAGCTACCAAATGACCAACGGGATGATGTTTACCCATCACCTGTCTTCTCTTATTGCTTTTGTTGTTGCATTTATTTGTATGCAGGCAAAACTTGCCTTTGTTCCTTTTGATATTCCTGAGGCTGAGCAGGAAATAATGGCTGGTCCTTTAATTGAGTATTCAGGTCCACCTCTTGCAATGTTCAAGCTCACAAAGGCCATGATGCTTTTTGCCTTGCCTGTGTTTTTAATTACTGTTTTTGCCGGTGGAGTGAGGTTTGAAGGAATTCAGGCTCTTTTCTCAGTGATAAAGTATCTTGTTCTTTTAATCCTTATAGTTCTTGTGAAAAATACCAATCCTCGGTTGAGGATTGATCAGGCTGTAAAATTTTTCTGGCTCAGAATGTTTCCCCTTGCTATTATTGGCTTTATCCTGGCTCTTGTTGGAATTTAATAGGTTCAATGTTTCCCTGTTTAAATATCAGATAGGAAACAAACGACATTAATGAGACAAACGCGCGATGGAGACGAGTGAATGGGATTAATACTTTCTTCTCTGAAAAGATCTATATGGGTTTATCATTTGTCTACAGGTTCCTGTAATAACTGTGATATTGAGATTCTGGATTGTCTTACCCCAAGATTTGACCTGGAGAGATTCGGAATCTTGCTGGTGGGAAGTGTCCGTCATGCTGATGTGATTTTGGCAACAGGTATGGTTAACAGAAAGGCTTTGCCCAGGGTGAAAAGAATTTATGAGCAGATGCCTGAACCCAAACTGGTGGTGGCAGTTGGTGGATGCGCCTGCAGTGGAGGTATATTCCGTACAGGTTATAATACCGCCGGTCCTTATGATAGAATTATACCTGTTAATGCGTATGTTCCTGGATGTCCCCCAAAACCGGAGGCCATAATTGATGGAGTGGTGAAGCTTATTCAAAGTCTTGATGGGAAACTACCGGCAAGAAAATAAGAGGACAAGATGCCTGAAAAAGATGTGATAAGTAAGGTGAAGGAAAGTCTTAAGGATAAGATAATCTCTTGGGAAGAAAAATCTACCAGGAGGCATTACTTTACCGTAAAGAAATCTGACATTGTTCCGGTGTCGAGGTACCTTTTTGAAAAGGCAAAGGCAAGGTTTGTTACCGCCTCCGGAATTGATACTCCTAAAGGGATAGAGATACTCTATCATTTTTCCTTTGATAGACAGGGTGGTAAGGTGGTCACGGTGAAAGTTCTCGTTCCGAAAGAAAAATGTGAGATAGAATCAATTGCCCCTTCCATTCCTGGAGCAAGTTTTATTGAAAGGGAAATTCAGGAGCTTCTTGTAGTGAAGTTTTTAAATCACCCTGACCCGAGCCCTCTCCTTACTTCTGAT
>QMQA01000082.1 GCA_003648845.1 Candidatus Aerophobota bacterium | reverse complement strand
CCCTTAACTATATCTTTATTTTGCTCAAGTAGAAGATAAACTGTCCCATATTCTTTTACTGTTGTAGGTTTATTTCTTTTATATCCTGGCTCTTTTATTCCTTCTGGAGTTATCACACCTAAGTACCTTTTGGTAATTTTCCTTGCCCTTTTTAGTTTCTTATCCCACCTTGATGTTACCTCATAAAGGTAATAGTTATTGCCGATTTTATGTATTGCCGCACCTTTCCTTTTGTACTTAATAACCCAATCTGGAAAAAATCCAAAATGTTGCTGATGAAAAAGGGAGATATTGTTTATGGGAAGAATGAGGAGGGCTATCTATTACTTAATTTTGACAGAGATAGGGTTTAATATTATCCAATCCAACTAATTTAGCTTTCTTAACAAGTTTATTAAGTTCAATTCTGCTTTTATTCAGGGCAAAAACTTTTCCTTTATCTCCTGCTATTTTTGCAACAGGCAGGGAATAGATTCCTTCTCCACATCCGAAATCCAAAATTACATGGCCTTTTTTAATACCAACCTCTTTTAGAACCTTTTCACCTTCTTCTTTAAGCCATTTTTCTATATCAGTTTCCTTTTTTATCTTCATTAACGCACTCTAAAAGAAGGTTTTTAAATCTATCCAGAGGTATCCTGTAAGGCTCTATCTCGAGTTTCATCCAATCTGAAAATTCAAGAATCTTCTCGGGAGAGCTTTTAGAGTACTCATCAAAAATACCTACAGGATCTAAAAGAATAGCCTTATCATGATAGGGGAAAGTCTCATTTGCCTTGGCAGTATCCCACTCCTTAAAAATCTTTTTCCAATACACTAACCATCCAGGTGAGAGCCAGTAAACTTTACTCCCCCCACTTATTTTCTCTCTTTCTTCCTCGCTGGCTAGCATGTCGATGCAGCTTTTTGCCTGTATTCTTGAGATTCCGGTTCCTTGTTCCTGGATTATCGCATCCACATCTCTGTAGGGGTTAGAAGGATCAAGGAAGCATCTTTCCCCATAAACTACTACTGTTCTCTCGGAGTATTTTTTGGCATTTCTGAGCTGCTTTGTAAGTTGTTTTTCCAGTTCTCTTTGGCTCTCATGGAGACCTGGCGCAGTAAAAAGGATTTTATCTGGATTTAAGAAACCCGTATCTTTCAGATAATTTAGCTCTTTTCGCAAAGTTCCACAGGATACAATTGTATAACCTTTAAATGATGTATGATTTGCCATAATACCACCTTTTTTGGATTTATCTATCCTTTCAACTTTCCTTTTCCATAGCTAAAAAAGCTTGTCGTTTTTTCATTCATTTCTTCCCTTCTAATTTGGCATTTTAGTGAAGTGTTTCTCCCTTCTTTTTTTTTGCTTTTCTCCTATGCTTAACTCCAATGTCTCAGGCATTCCTATAAGGAAAGGAATCCTGATGCAAGCGTCCAGTCCAATAGCAATTAAAAACACGTATTGTGGTCCTACGTGGTCCCAGATGGCCCCAGCGAGATACGCCACACCAGCAGCGAGAAGAAGCCTGAAGAATCGCATGACTCCCAGCCCCCTTCCCATGTGCTCTGGAGGAACAAGCTCCACATTCATGGCTCCTGCCACAGTTAAATAGATGAAGAAAAAGCCCTGCAGGATACCAGCTACTATTAAAAACAAAGAGCTTGGTGCTAAGACGAGCATCAAATTTGAAACCCAGAAAAGAGGAATTATTGTATAAAGAACTTTTTTCCCTCCAATTCTGTCAGCAAGTCTTCCTAAAGGAATACCTAACACAAGAGGTGTGAGTGCAGAATCGGTGACCATTGCTCCCAGTATATACTCCTCAGCACCTTTTATCTGGTGAGCAAAAACCTGGGTAAATGGGAAAATCATACCCATGGGAAGCCATCCCACAGAGACGATAATGATCCATCGTTTTAGATTCTTTCCCTGCTTGAAAACCTGGGAAAGATCTCCAGGAAGATTAGGTCTTCCCTCACTTCCTTTTCCCACCTCTCATTGGATAGCTGAGTAAGTATGAGAAAAAATGTACCTACAGTAATGAGAAGGCTAAAAAGGAACAAGGGCCTTATTCCCTCAACATTTACACCACCAAAGCTTGTAACTAAGTATGCACCAACCATGGGACCTACTATTCCCAAGAGGCCTTGAGCAAGAGTTTCACAAAGACTCATATCGGTGGCACGGTCCTTATTTTTCAGGGAGTTGGCACACACGGTAGCACAGCTGTGGATACTGGTTGTGTCTCCTAACCACCATGCGATCATGGCTATGATGATGGTCCAGCTGTGGGCCACACCATAGATCAAGTATGAGATAACAAGAAGAGAGATACCAGTAAGGTAGATTCTCTTGGTACCAATTCTATCAATGAGCCATCCGGTAAACGGGCTGAGAAGTCCGGCGACACCCATTCCTGCAGTGTTGACCATACCCAGTTGAGTGGCAGTAGCACCTAATGCTACAATATAAATAGATTGGTAGGGAAAAACTGTTTTATAAACAAGTGTCCTTAAAGATGTTCGTACTACCGTGACCTTCCAGTTACGACGTTATCTCCTTAGAAAACCCACCCCTTTTGAAATGGCCACAGCCACTTTTTTTATCCGTATCAACTCCATTTTTAAGCCCTTTTCTTCCTTTTAGCTTTAACTTATTTTAAGATTATTATGGATGCCTTATTCTCAAGAGTATCATAAAAACTATTCATCGCTTTGGTAATTTGCCATATCTGCAAATTTTTTACTCTAAACTGAGAGGTTTAACCTCGAGCATCCGGGGTCTTTTCATCTTACTCCAGTCATGTGGAGCTCTTGCCTTCTTTAATTTATCCAGCTCTCCTAATTTTTTGAGTCGCTCATAAATTAATATCCAGGCACAATCTTTCTCAGGATCTGTTTCACATTTTCCATTCTGAGATCCTCCACAGGGACCATTTAAGAGCCCCTTTGCACATTGAGTTAAGGGACATATACCGGCAAGTTTCCCCAACTCACATTCTCCACACTGCTGGCATTTTTCCTTAAATAAGGTAGGGCCTCCACCCATGTGTCCCATAGGATTGGTTCCAGGATAAATTGGTTTTACAATGCCATACTCTTCTTCCAGGATAAACTCCCGCACCACCTGAAGTCCATCACCACAGGTTAGCATCAAAATAGCATCACATTCCTTAATCTCTTTTTTGTACCCATTTAAACGTTTTTTGCTCCAGGGAGCATAACAGGTGAACTCACCAAATGGTGGTGCAATAGCGGCTAATATTTCTTTCCCTTTTCCTGACAAGATATCTGCCATTTTCTTTACCTCTTCCTCGCCTCCCGTATGAAAAACCGTAGCACAACCACCACATCCAATTATCACTATCCTTTCTTTTCCTTCAAGATACTCCAGAATCTCCTCAAGTGGTTTTTGTACTTGTCCAATCATGTTTTTCCCTTTCTTAGATTATTCTTCTTCAAAATGGATAGCCTCACTGGGACAATCCTCTGCGGCTTCTTTTATCTTCTCTTCAAGTTTGTTAAAATTAGCCTCCTGTTTTACCTTAGCTACATCATTAAGCTTAAAAACCTCAGGACAACTGTCCTCACAAAGCCCACAACCTGTACAGGCATCCTCATCAATCCAAACTTTTGTGATTGCCATCAGCTAAATCTCCTTTAGTCAATGAGTTGATTTTATTTTCTTGCAGAAGGGACATCATTTACAGCTATCTTTATGAGTTTACCTACACCTGCACCAATGAAGTTCTCTTTATAGTTTCTCTTAAAAAGATCCCAGGCAAGATTACCAGAACAATGGCAGGGAGCAACCTTTTGGACCCCCTCTTTTTTAAATTCCTGGATGATCTTTTTTATTTCGCTACTTTTTGTCCCTGAGAGGTGAAAACCGCCCAATACCAGATACACTTTATCTTCCACTTTCTATCTTTTCCTGACGTTACCTTCTTGTAAGATCAGCTTGCTCCTCCTTGAGTCTTGCTTTTTAAGTTGAAGCGTTGGTCATCCTTCTTACTCTAATATCGTCTATGAGAGTAGTTTGCCAGTGCTTTAGGTAATTGTATTTTATCTAAACCTTTTTACAAATTCACTAATTATACTGATGTAAATAATTTTTGTCAAGTTTATGGATAAAAATTAATACACCAACATAGGAAAATTTACATTATCATATAGGCTAATTTAATCCTTTCACAAAAAAACTCCAAGAAAGAAGAAAGTGAGTAATCTTTTTGCTGGTAGGTTTTACAAAAGAAAACCTATTATGTAGGGTTATAAAATTTACCCCCACGAGGTAAAAAGAGCAATTTTTGCACAATCGCAAAAATGAACTCATAATATTTTTTGTCAATCATGGATTTTTTCAGACTCCTCCCGAATTTTTATGATATTCATATTAGTCGTCCTATGTTAAAACTCTAATCAACGAGAGAGAAACAAAACCCATTGGATTTAAAATCTATACACCACCTTTTCTTGTCACCTCTTACTTTACTTAAACTTTTACCGGAGAGAAACCCATTTGATAATTTTGACTTAGAAAAAATGAAAGTATTTCAACTAACATAGATAAATCGACATTTATGAGTTTTATCCTGTTTGGAACAACTAAATGTACAGGTGCAAAGTTTAAAATACCTTCCACCTTTCCCTCTATAAGTTTATTTGCTGTATCCTGAGCAGCTTCAGCAGGAGTACTGATTATTCCTATTTTTATCTTGTATTGAGGTAAAATTTGGGGAATCTTCTCTATATTTTGGACTATCACACCGTTTAAAATTTTACCTATCTTTTCAGGGTCGTTATCAAAAGCAACTTCGATTTGAAACTCTTCCCTTCTAAATCCGGGATAAGCAAGAAGAGCAGAACCCAGTTTACCCACTCCTACAAGAGCTAATTTCCATTTTTTGTTAAGAGCGAGAATACGAGCAATTTCTTCTTTTAATTTCTCTACTCTATATCCTTGTCCTCGTATCCCAAACTCTCCGAAATAAGCCAGATCTTTTCTGATCTGACTATCGGTAGTTCCAACTAATTCTGCAAATTCCCGGGAAGAGAGAATGGAATCATCCGGGAATTTCTTCAAGGCTCTTAAATAAAGAGAAAGACGTTGCACCACAACTTCAGGAACTTTGAATCTCGGCATTTATTTATCCCCTTTTAAATAAAGATCTATTCCTTCGGCAGCTCTCTTGGCATCGGCAATAGCAGTTACTGCATCTAAATTGAGATTGACAATGTCTCCTCCAGCAAAAACTTTTGGTAGTGAAGTCTTCCCATTTTCGTCAATTTTCACTTTCTTGCGGGGAGTGAACTCTAATTTATCGAATAGTTCCTTGGGGATAAATGAAAAATCTGGTACTTGCCCGATAGCTTCAATAACCATGTCACCTTCCAGAAACATTTCCTTTTCCTCATAAAAGGTAGGTCTGAATCTTCCCTGCTCATCAAAAACAGATTTCACTTTCATACATAAAAGACCTTTTACTTTGCCATCTTCAACTTTAATCTCCTTAGGTCCCCACCCAGGATTAAATTGAATCCCTTCTGCTTTTGCTTCTTCAATTTCTTCTTTGGTGGCCGGCATTATATCCCAATCTTCCAAAGAGACGGTTTTGGTAACCACCTTCTCTCCTGGATATTGGATATGTTGCAATCTTAAAGCCTCTCGGGCGACATCCATCGCCACATTTCCTCCACCAATAACTATAATTTCTCTGCCCACTTTCACTCCCTTGCCAATTTTGTTTTCTTTGAGAAACGGAAGAGCAGAATAGGCTTTATCAGAGTTTTTAACATGTGTTGAGCGGGATACAGTTGTACCTATACCTAAATAAACAGCATCATAATTTTTGTAAATCTCCTCAAATGATATATCTTTACCTACTGTGGTATTGAATTTAAATTTTACCCCTAAGGAGGCAATATAATTTACATCCTTGTCAATACTCTCAATTGGCAGGCGATAAAGTGGTGGTCCTATTCGCATCATACCACCACCTCCAGGTAGCGAATCAAAAACAGTAACCTCATACCCCTTCAATTTCAAGAAATAGGCTACTGACAAGCCGCCTGGTCCTGCACCAATAACAGCGAAT
>QMQA01000081.1 GCA_003648845.1 Candidatus Aerophobota bacterium | reverse complement strand
TTTTCTAATGGACGAGCCTCTGGCTAATCTGGACCCAAAGTCCAGTCTCAGGATCCGACTGGAGATAGCTGAGCTTCTTACCAACCTTAAGAGGACCACTCTTTATGTTACCCATGACCAACATGAGGTTCCCTCTGTAGCAAAGAGAGTAGGTATTATGAGAGAAGGAAGATTAGAACAGGTAGGTAGCTTTGAGGAGGTATATAATCGTCCCATTAATCGGTTTGTAGCTACCTTTCTGGGAGACCCTCCTATGAATCTTCTCCAGTTAATTCTGAAAGAGAACAAGAGCGGACTTTATTTAATTGACCCGCCTCTTCGTATTGATCTGCCCAGAAAAAAATTCGAGATTTTAAAGGAAAAAGGATATCTCTGGAAGAAATTACTTCTGGGAATCCGTCCTGAAAACATTAAGTTGAAAGACCGGGGTGGCAGATCTTCCCTTATGTGTTATCTGAGAGGAAGGGTTCTTTCCACAGGGATGACTCTTTCCCGCCTTCTGGTTTATCTTGTGGTGGGAAACCAGACTCTTGTTGCAGCCCTGGATCCATTTTTAAGATTAGGAGAAGGCGATTTGTTACCCTTATGTTTTTCCTTGGATAAAGCGGTAATTTTTGATCCTTTAAGTGGTGAGAGGATATTCCCTTAAACTTGTTTGACTTCTGATACAGAGCATTTTAAAATAGGACGGAGCGAATATTCATTAAATAGGTGGAAAAATAAATTTACAGGAGGTAGCTTAAATGAAAGATTTAAAAGGAACAGGGACAGAGAAAAATCTTTTAACAGCCTTTATCGGAGAGTCACAGGCCAGGAATCGTTATACCTTCTTTGCCTCACAGGCAAAAAAAGAAGGTTATGAGCAGATAAGAGGGGTATTTCTTGAGACTGCTGATAACGAAAAAGAACATGCCGAAAGACTTTTTAAATTTCTGGAAGGTGGTCAGGCGGAAATTACTGCCTCTTTCCCGGCAGGTGTAATTGGGAATACAAAGGAGAATCTTAAGGATGCTGCTGCAGGTGAGAATTATGAGCATACAAAGATGTATCCGGAGTTTGCCAGGATAGCGGAAGAAGAAGGTTTCCCGGAAATAGCAAATGTTATGAGGGCAATAGCTGTTGCTGAAAGGCAGCATGAGAAAAGGTATCTTGCCCTTCTGGAAAATATTGAAAAAGATAAAGTTTTTAAGAGAGAAAATCCTGTAATATGGAAATGCAGGAACTGTGGATATATTCACGAAGGAAAAGAAGCACCAAAGGAGTGTCCATCTTGTGCACATCCAAGAGCATATTTTGAGTTATTATGTGAGAATTATTAAATAAATTACGAGCCATAGATTATAGAACACAAAGAGCATGTATACGTAAACCGGTTTTGTATCTTCTTTCTGAGTTTATGAGTGTGAAGATAAACCTCAAGAGTAAAGATTTAAAAGAGCTTGAGTTATTTTTTAGAGAAAAAAAAGAACCCTTATATAGAGGCAGACAGCTTTTTGTCTGGATGTGGAGGAAAGGTGTAGACGATATTTCTCTGTATACCAATTTTTCCAAAAAATTAAGAGAATATCTTAAAAATCATTTTTATGTAGCAAGTTTAAAAAGGACAGTCTGTTTGAGTTCGCGGGATGGAGCTGTGAAGTATGTTTTTGAAAGAGAGACGGGAGAAAAGTTAGAGTCTGTATTTATACCTGTTGATGAGAGAAGGACGGTTTGTGTCTCTACACAGGTGGGTTGTCCTCTGGGATGTTCTTTTTGTGCGACAGGACAGGGCGGATTTAAAGATAATCTTCAGGGGTGGGAGATAGCTGATCAGGTTTTACAAATAGCAAAGCATCAGAATGTGCGGGTTACCAATGTGGTGTTCATGGGAATGCGGGAGCCTTTTCTGAACTGGGAGAGTGTAAAAAAAGCTTTATTTATTCTCAATAGCAATTTCGGGGTGGGAATTGGAGCCCGCAAGATGACCGTTTCAACGGCGGGAGTTATACCTGGCATTTATGAGCTTGCAAGTTTCCCCCTCAAGGTAAGATTGGCTTTTTCTTTGAATAGTGCTATTCAGGAAAAAAGGGAAGAAATTATGCCCGTTGCCAGAAAATACCCTCTTTCTGATGTGAAAAGAGCAATAAAGTTCTATTATGAGAAAAAACACAGAATAGTTACACTGGAGTATGTGCTTATTGGCAAGTTTAATACTTCAAAAGAAGATTTTTTAGCCTTAAAGGAATTTTCAAAGGGGCTAAGGGTAAAAATAAACCTTATCCCTTTAAATCCCTGTGAGAGTATTTCTTATTTTCCTCCCTCAGAAAAAGAAATTAATCGCTTTTATCAGTGGTGTTTATCTCTTTCCTGCCCTGTAAACATTAGAAAAAGCAGAGGGCAGGATGTGAAAGGTGCCTGCGGTCAACTGGTGGGAGGGTTGAAGGGATGACAGAATATATTCAGATCTTCACCACAACAGATAAAGAAGAGGATGCTGAAAAAATTGCTCAAATTTTAATAGAGAAAAAATTGGCAGGCTGTGTTCAGGTTGTAGGTCCTGTGTCCAGCAGATACTGGTGGAAAGATAATGTAGAAAAAGCAAAAGAGTGGCTTTGTATTATTAAGAGCAAAAAAATTCTTTATGAAGAGCTGGAAAAAACAATTCTGGAAATACACCCTTACGAGGTACCGGAGATTCTGGCAATACCTGTTATTGCAGGGAATAAAGATTACCTTAGATGGCTGGATAGTGAGCTTAAAAACTAAGATGGGTTTTGACTAAACGGGAGGAAGCAAAGTATTTTTACCCTTTACCTGCTGGAGCAGGCGACATAAGGCACAAAGATCACCGGTTGTAGTAGGTTGTCCACAGGAGGGGCAGGGCTGGAGCCTGGGGATAAATCCTGGAGGTAGAAGAGGGCGAAATTTTTTTTGAAAATTGATGTAAAAACGAAGCTTCGTTCCCGGGGATCTTTCTTCAATCTGGTTAAATAGCCTCTTGTAGAAAAGGGTACCTGTACCCCTCGAGAGAGGACAATCCTCAGCGATATAATCAATTTTTCTTAAAAGACAGTAAAGCAAGTTCTCTTTCTCCGTAAATCCAACAAGAGGTTTTACCCGTCGGGCAAATCCAATCTTTTGAGGAAGGACTGGAGCTTGGCGGATTAAAGACTCTATATCCCAGGACAGGGTATTGGAGAGAAGAGTGACCACTTCATCATCAAGATTATGACCGGTAGCTACACAAAAGTAACCTTTTTCGAGGGCTGTTTTATTGGTAAAATACCGTTTTATCAACCCACAAATAGAGCAAGCCGGTTGCTTTGTCAGGCTGCTAAGCTCCGGAATGCCTTTGCCAAAATACTTTTTCACATCAACCACATATAAAGGTCGGTTTATCCTGTGGCTTAGAGCTTCCGATTTTTTGCAGGATGTGAGAGAATAATCTCCTTTATCAATTCCTAAGTTAATGTACATTCCATCTGTCTTATAGCCCAGTCTGCTTAGTGCATACCATAAAGCTAAGCTATCTTTACCTCCGGATACTGCCACCATGATTTTGTCCTTTCTGGTGAACATCTTCGTTTTTTCAATCATTCGCTCGAGCTGTCTCTCATACCAGTCAAGGAAACAATCTCTGCAAAGAGAAAGATTGTGATGGGGAAGATTGATGATAGCCTTTTCTTTTTTTCCTTTATCTTTGCACCTGCGACACCTCACTGGCTACCCTCCTGAAATAGCATCTATAATCTCCACCTCATCTTCGGGCTGTATATATTCATCCTCTGTTATAACTTCCCCATTCCGGACCACAATACTACTTTGAGACTGGAGGTTTAATTTACGCAGAAGCTCTTTTGCTTTAAGCTTTATGTTAAATTGATAAATCTTATTTTTTACTTTCACCTTCATTTCTTGCCTCTTTTTTAACTTTTGGTTTAATTAATATTACTTGAAAAGAATATGTCAATAAAAAAATCCTGAGATTGTCAGAATACAAGAATGTTAACTTTTTGTTGACAGGCCTTTTTGCTGTTTTAATCTTAAATAAAAATAAAAGTGGAGGAGATAATAATGCCAGATACCTCATCGGTATTTAAATCCGGAGACAATATGATCCTGCTGGATAGAAAGAACAGAGAATACTATTTTAAACTCACTCCAGGAGGGTTAATAGATTTGAGGGGAGGAAAAATCTCCCATGATGATATAATCGGAAAAAAAGAAGGAACAAAAATTACCTCTTCTATTGGCGAGACATTTTTTGCTTTCAAGCCCACTTTAAGTCAGTTTATTTTGAATATGCCAAGAAAAGGGCAAATTATATATCCTAAGGATATAGGTATTATTTTAATGTGGGCAGATGTATTTCCCGGGGCTAAAGTTGTGGAGGGAGGGATAGGCTTTGGAGCTTTAACAATGGCTCTTTTAAGGGTGGTTGGTCCTCAGGGTAAGGTGATCTCCTATGAGGTAAGGGAAGATTTTGCCAGTCAGGCTAAAAAAAATATAGAGAACTTTGCAGGCAGAGTGGATAATTTAGAAATCCGGCTGAAAGATATTTATCAGGGAATTGAGGAAAAGGGAGTTGATCGAGTTATTCTGGATGTTCCTGAACCATGGAGAGTTGTACCTCATGCCAGTGAGGCGTTAAAAAAGGGGGGTTTTTTTCTGAGCTATCTTCCCACTATTATTCAGGTGAAAAAGGTAGTTGATGAGATGAAAGATAGCGGAGCATTTACAGGTATCCAAACCATAGAGGTTCTGATCCGGGCCTGGAATGTGGATAAAATGAGCGTAAGACCTGTTCACAGAATGGTTGCTCATACAGGATTTATCACTATTGGTAGAAGGATAAACTGATGTGCTATTTGTCCTCTCTTAAGGTAAAAAGTAGTATCAAAGAGATAAAAAGAGGTAAGGTGCTGATTTTCAGAGCATTGGAGAATCCCAGGTAGTCCGCGGTTAATCCGGTAATTCCCGGAGCTATAGCCCCAACAATACTTGATAAGCAAAAGATGACACCGTAGGTTCCTCCCCTGACACTTTGAGGTGTTTTTTCTGCAAGATAAGCCTGTTGAGGTGCCCATATTCCTGAATAAGAGATGCCAAGCACCACAAGGAGGAAAAGAAGCATAGCGTAGGTGTGGGATAGGGTTATAAGGATTATTGTTGGACCTCCAAGGGTTACAAAGCTTATAAGTACCGGGAGAGGAGATATTTTATCAGAAGCCTTACCACTTGTTATTGTTCCCAAAAGTCCTCCTGCGAATACTATTACAATGCAGTAGCTGGCAAGAGCAAAGCTGAGGGATTTTTCTTCCACCATGTAGGTGGGAAGAAAATTGATAACCCCATAATAGGTCATAGTAAAAAGAGTATTTGAGATTATAAAAATAACAAGGGGCAAAGAAGTTTTTGTTTTTTTCACAGAAAGAGAATATTTTTTATCTTTTTTTCTTCCATGTGAAGGATTTTCTCCGATTAACGTTCTTAAAAATTTAAAAAACAAGGGTGCAAAAACAAATCCCGGGATTGAGAGTATTAAGAGCATCCCCCTCCATCCTGAAAATAGCCTTATTAAAAGAAAAGCCAGCATTACAATAATCAATGTTCCTAACCATCCCCAAAACTGGAAAAGTCCCAGTACAGTTCCCCTTTTGTAAGTGAAACTGGTTGATAGGACAGCAATCATAGAGGGGTGAAAGGCACTTATACCTGCCCCCAGTATTATTAAAGAGAGGAAAAGTTGCCAGTAATTATAACTCAGGGCACACAAAACAAGAGCCACTGAAGCAAGTAAAAATCCCCAGCTCAGTATGAATCTTCTTCCAATACGGTCTCCCACATAGCCAGTTATAAGAGAACCAAAAGCTCCTATTATGGTGTAAGAGCTAACAAGCAGGCCTGATTGAGTGTAGTTTAAGTCAAATTCACTTTTTATAAGGGGGAGGGCAATGGGGATTATGAACCAGTACATATCATTGAAGATATGGCCTAAAAAAGAGACTTTAAGAAGCCTTCGGGAGTTTTTTGTTGGATAAAGTTCGATTCTTTCCGACTTCATCTAATTTTTATTTTTCTCTTTTAAAAGGTTCAGTATAAGATG
>QMQA01000080.1 GCA_003648845.1 Candidatus Aerophobota bacterium | reverse complement strand
GATATACACCTCGGTCACTCAGTGATACTTTTAAAACTACGCACTTTTCAGGATCTTGGTCATAAAGTAGTTCTGCTTATCGGGGATTTTACAGCCCGCATTGGCGACCCCAGCGGGAGGATTAAAACAAGGAAACCTCTTTCTGTTGAACAGATAAAAGTTAATGCCCGAACTTATCGCGAACAGGCCTTTAAAATTCTTGACCCTGATAAAACCAGAGTTGATTATAATTCTCGCTGGCTGGGAAAAATGAGTTTTTCCCAGATATTGAAGCTCGCCTCACGCTATACTGTTGCCAGAATGCTGGAAAGAGACGATTTTTTGTTCCGTTACAGGCAGAATATACCCATTGGTTTGCATGAGTTTTTGTATCCTTTAATGCAGGCCTACGATTCAGTTGCTTTAAGAGCGGATGTGGAGATTGGAGGAACTGACCAGAAGTTCAATCTTCTTTTGGGAAGATACATTCAAAAATCTTATGGACAGTCCCCACAGGTAATAATTACCATGCCAATTCTGGAGGGATTGGATGGTAAGGAAAAGATGAGTAAATCTCTGGACAATTATATAGGGATAACCGAACCAGCCTCCGAGATGTACGGAAAGATAATGTCAATTCCTGATGGGCTCATCTTTCGCTATTTGAGACTTCTTACTTCTTTATCCTGTGAAGAAATTGATAAGTTAGAAAAAGATTTTAAAGAAGGCAGACTCCATCCCAAACAGGCAAAGAAACTACTCGCTTTTGAGCTGGTTAAATTTTACCACAGTGAGAGAGAGGCAAGATACCAGGATGAAAGATTTGAGAGAGTTTTTTCAAAAAAAGAAATTCCTCCAGAGATTCCGTCTTATCCTGTTGATGTAGAGAGAATGTGGGTGGTGGATCTTTTGAGATCAACCGGTCTTGCAAAGAGTGGTTCGGAGGCAAGGAGATTGATTCAACAGGGAGGAGTAAAATGGGATGGAGAAAAGGTTAAGGAGGTTGATAAAGTACTTTCTTTGAGTGGTGAGCATATTCTTCAGGTGGGAAAGAGAAGATTTTTAAAAGTGGTGAAAAAGTAAAAGGAGAAAAATATGCTGTTGGGAATTATGGCTGATTCTCATGATAATCTGGTAAAAATAGAGCAGGCTGTTAATTTCTTTAACCGGAGAAAGGTTGATCTTGTTCTTCATGCAGGAGACTTTGTGGCCCCTTTTGTGGTGAGAAAACTTAAAGAGATAAGTTGTCCTTTTATAGGGGTGTTTGGTAATAATGATGGGGAAAGAAAGGGATTAAAGGAGAAAATAGCCTCAATTAAAGGCGAAATTCATACCCCACCTTACTCCTTTGTTGAGAAAGGTAAGAAAATTCTTCTACTACACGATCCGGCAAAATTAAAAGGGATGGATTTATCTTCTTTTCAACTGGTGATTTATGGACACACCCACCGGGATGAGGTTAAAAAAATAAAGGAGACAGTTTTTGTCAATCCAGGAGAGTGTGGAGGCTGGCTTACTGGGAAGTCCACAGTAGCCCTGGTAGATCTTGAGACCATGCAGGTTAGTATAAATTCACTGGATTAGTTTTTCCCTTCGGTATACTATTCCTTGAGCCTCAGCTATAAGTTGTTGTTGAGAGTTTTTTACCTTTATCTGATAAAGCCCGATCTTAGAGCCAACATATTCTTCTTTTGCTTCAGCAACTAAAGTATCTCCCACTGAAGGTGCCTTTACATAATTTATATTCATCTGAAGGGCAACAGATACTTTTCCTCTGGAATTAGATGCAGCGGCAAAAGCTTGATCTGCCAGTGAGAAGATAAGACCTCCGTGAATATATCCCAGAAAATTGCGGAAATTCCTTTCTATCCTGAGACTTACTTTACTATATCCTTCCTGAACCTTTTCCAGTTTTATTCCCAGGAGATTGGCGTAAGGGTCTTTTTTTAACTTTTCTTCTACCAGCCCAAGAGAGTTTTTTTCATTCATATTATCTTACCCTTTTTGTAGATATATTACAGCTTTCGAAGAATACGTCAACCAATTTCAGCATGATATTATCCGCAACACCTCCTCGTGCAACTTTCCGTTGGAAGCTATATATCCTCTTGTCCAAGGACTCCAGGCTCTACCATGAAGGTCGGTAACTTTTCCTCCAGCCTCTTCTA
Source organism: Candidatus Aerophobota bacterium (assembly GCA_003648845.1). The sequence continues at coordinate 3,955 of QMQA01000080.1, read as the reverse complement.
CAATTAACGCTCCAGCAGAAAAATCCCAGGGCTTATCATTGTACTCTACTTCAAAATCGACTTTACCTTCGGCAATATACGAAAGGCTTCTTGCACTGGAACCAAACATTCTTAAATTGAAAACTCTCTTTGCCAGTTTTTCCAGATTTTTCACAATGATTTTTTCTCTATCAAGGCTAATACTGCTATCATATATCATGGAAGCTTCCTTTAACTTTCTCTGGGAAACTCTAATTTTCTTACCGTTTAAATAACAACCTTCTCCTTTTTGAGCCAGGTAGAGTTGGTTTCCAAAAGGGATATAAATCACCCCCAGAATAACCTTTCCTTTATGTTCCAGAGCTATGGACACTCCAAAAATTTTTATACCCCGTACATAATTATGAGTTCCATCCAGAGGATCAATTATCCACCTGTACTCTGGGTCTCCTTTTATCTTTCCATTTTCCTCGGATAAAATAGAATGTCCGGGGTATTTTTTTCTAATAAGATTAATTATTTTTCTCTCTGCCTCCAGATCAGCATTGGTTACTAAACCTCCCTCTTTTTTAGCCTTAATTTTGCTAACCTTCCCAAAATTTTTAACCAGTATCTCTCCTGCTTCTTTTGCTGCTCTAATTGCTACCTCTTTCATTATTTCTCCCTTTTTATTTTGTTGAGTCTTTTATATTTAGATAAAATTCTTTTCAGCAGCCTTTTTAATTTTCTATCTTTTATCCTTTTTACTGTTTTATCTATCCATTGCTCATCTTCTTTATCCAGTTTGATCTTGCTTAGCCTGTTTTTAACCTTTCTATCCTCCGGTGAAAGAAGGGGAACCTTTCCTATCCGAAAATATATATTCTTAACAATTTCCTCTCCCTGTCTCTGATTGAATTCCAGGATAATTTTTTCCTTGAAGTGGGAAAGCTGAGCCAGCCATCCAGAGCTATCTACATTTACAAAAAGATTCCCTTTTCGTATGGCAACAGGGCAGGAATGTTTGCTTATTCTCTTTCCCACTACATCCGGCCAGGATTTCAAAACACTCATCTGTTTTATTTTGCTCTCAATACCAAGGCAAGAAAGTAAACCATCTAAAATATCTTTAACCTGAGCGGGGGGCCTGTCATTTTCCTTCATTTAACCTCACCATGCCATCTTTTATACGAAAAATCAACCCCTTTTTTAAAAAATCCTGGCTTAATCTTTTAACATCTTGAGTAGCAACAAAAACCTGTCCTTTACTTTTTATTAAATTTAATAAAAATTTTGTTCTTTGAAAGTCAAGGTCTGAAGGAAAATCGTCTATTAAGACTATAGGGTACTCATTGTTTCTTTCCCGCAAAAGGTCTATCTCAGCTAATCTCAGGCCAATGGCAATCATCCTTTGTTCACCCTGAGAGCCAAAAATTCGCTGGTCAACCCCATCTACTATTATCCTGAAATCATCCCGATGGGGACCTGAAAGAGTTATTCCACTTTCTATCTCCTTTTCTCTTATTAGCTCCAATTTCTGACGAAAATTTTCTTTTATCTTATTTAAATTTAAAGAATCCTTAAGTCCTTCTTTAAGAAAAGAAGAGCTGTAGATAAGATGAGTGGAACAGGCCGACCCTTTTAGATGAGGATATATATTGGATAGGCTGGATGCCAGCTTTTTAATAGCTTTAAGCCTGAGATAGACCAGCTCGGAGCCCAGTTTTAAAAACTGGGAGTCCCATCCCGTCATCTCTCTGCTGCAGGACTTTGGTTTTTCTCTAAGCTGCCTGAGGAGGGTATTCCTCTGGCTTAAAACTTTATTAAAGGAGAATCTAAGATAAGAAAAATCAGGATAAAGGAAAGAAGCAATCTCGTCCAGAAAGTTTCTTCGGTGAAAGGGACCTCCCTGGACTATTCTCATATCCCGGGCAGAAAACACCACCATCCACAACCAGTAACTGGTATTTTTAAGAGAGACCCGGTGAGAATTTACCCGCCGCAGTTTGTTAGAATTTCTGGCTAAAGAAAGCTCATATTTTAAGAGGTTGCTTCTTCTCTCTCCCTCTCCTCCGAGATAGAAGCTATCCTCATTCCATTTTATCAACCTCTGGTCTTCAAAAGTGCGAAAGGAAGCCCCTCTGCCTAGACAGTAGATAGCTTCTATCAAATTGGTCTTGCCCTGACTGTTTTCTCCTTCAAAAATATTTATGTAAGGAGAGAATTCCAGACTGAGGCGGGAGAAATTCCGAAAATTCAAAATCTGGATATTTTTTAACCACAATAAAAAATCCTATTCTTCTCTTAATTTAACAGGCATTAATATATGCATGTAATTTCGATGAGTTTTTGGATAAAATACTCCCGGAGATTCCTGATCTATTAGGCGAATCTCAATAACATCTCCTTCCATAACTCTGAGTGCCTCCAGAAGAAAAGCTGCATTAAAACTTATCTCTATTTTGCGTATTTCTCCTTCTGTTTTTACTGGGAGTTTTTCCAGGGCAGTCCCTACTCCTGCAGAAGCAGCAGTTATGTCGAGAAGATCTTCCTCCAGATGAAATCTAACCAGTCTACTCTGCTGCTCGGATAAAAGTGAAACTCGTTTTATTGCTGCTATAAAATTATCTCTTTCTACCTCAAACCTTACTTTATAATCTTTGGGTATAACGCCTCTGTAATCAGGAAATTTTGCCTCCATTAACTGAGAAAAAAAAGAAAATCTTGAAGTTTTAAAAAAAGCCCTGTTTTCCTCCAGCCCTATTTCAATATCCCCCTCACTTGATAAAATTTTTGTTAGCTCTCTTGCTGCCTTTAAAGGAATCAAAATTTTGAAAGGCTCGGAAATTGAGGGATAAGGAACTGTTATCCAGGAAAGCCTGCGTCCATCAGTAGTAACAGCCCTGAGGGAGGGTTTTTCTTCTTTCTCAAATAAGGCCTCCAGCAAGACACAATTCAAATTCTGTCTGACCTCATCCTGTCCAGCAGAGAACATGGTTTTTACCAAAATTTCCTGAAAGGTGCTTTGAGGCATGGAGAAAATGGTCTTTGCTTCGGGAGGGACTTCCGGAAACTCCTCGCTGGATATACCAACAAGAGTAAAAGAAATTTTGTCCATTCTTATAAAACTTTTGGTATTATCTGTCTCAAAAGAAAATTTACCCGGAGGAAGTTCTCTTAAAATGGAGTACAATTTTTCTCCTGGAAGACAGATGCTTCCTTCCTCTTCAACAGTTGCCTCGAAAAAGGAGCATATAGTGGTTTCCAGATTGGTAGCGGTTACCTCGACTCTTTTTTGCTTTGCTGAGAGAAGAAGATGGGAAAGTATAGGAAGGGTTGCACTTGTAATAGCATTTTGAGCTATTCTCACTCCTTCCAGTGCCTTATCTTTCTCACAGATAACTTTCATTTTAACTACCCTGCAACCGGGGATTGGTGTAATTGTACTTTTCCTTATTAATTTGTCAACCAAATTTTACAAAAATGCGTTAGGAACAAGATTTGATGCGTTTCTTGACAGAGGGAAAGTTTTTGTTATATTATGGTTATTTATTGAGTAAAACTGTGCACTTTAAAGGAATTTAAAATATATGAAAATTGCAGTAACCGGCAAGGGGGGGGTAGGTAAAACTACTCTTGCTGCAGGATTAATTAGATATTTTGCAATAAAAAATAGAGCCGTCTTTGCTATAGATGCTGATCCTGATGCTAATCTTGCCCTCACTCTTTCCTTCCCTAATTCATCTAAAATAACCCCTCTCATCCAGATGAAGAAGCTAATTGAGGAAAGAACCGGAGCCAGACCTGGTAGTGTTGCTTCTTATTTCAAATTGAACCCTAAGGTTGACGATATTCCCGATAAATATTTTGTAGAACATGATGGAGTAAAACTTGCTGTTATGGGAACAGTGAGAGGGGGCGGGATGGGATGTACCTGCCCGGAGAATGCTTTTTTAAAAGCACTCCTCTCTCACCTTCTTTTAGAAAGAGAAGAGGT
>QMQA01000079.1 GCA_003648845.1 Candidatus Aerophobota bacterium | reverse complement strand
TTCGTACAGATAAGAAAGAGCCATCCTCCAAGGTTCCTTAATAGCTGCCTCTCCTCCTGGAAGGCGGACGTATCTAAGATGAGCTACTCTTTCAAATTCTTTTTGATTGGCAACTAAAAATTCTCCTCCCCATATCCTTTTATCATTTCCCAATCCACTTCCATCAAATGCTACTCCTATAACTTTTTCATTAATATGTTTTTCAGCCAAAAGAGAAGCTATATGGGCGTGATGATGCTGTATGGGAATTAAAGGTAAAGAATTTTTTCTGGCATACTCCTCTGCTAAGGAAGTTGAGGCATAATTGGGATGCATATCACAGGCTATAATTTGAGGCTCGCAGTAAAAAATTTTTCTATAATGTTCTATTCCTTCCTCAAGAGATGAGAGCGCATCCAGATTTTCCAGATCACCAATATGATGAGAGATGATGGCATGATTTCCCTTTAAAAAACAGAAGGTGTTCTTCAAATGTCCTCCCACAGCCAGCACACATTTTTTAGCCTCAAACCCCAACTTTACTGGTTGAGGGGCGTAACCACGAGACCTGCGTATGAGCATTGGCTTTCCTTCAACTATCCTGCTAACAGAATCGTCCACTCTAATTTGAATCTCCCTGTTATGGACAAGAAAAGCATCGGCAATTTTATTTAATCTACAAAGTGCATCCTCATCCTTGTAAGCAATAGGCTCCTCACTTATATTACCACTTGTCATAATGAGGGGAAGGTTAACCTTCTCTAAAAGAAGATAATGCAGCGGGGTGTAGGGTAGCATAACACCAAGATATTTATTCCCTGGTGCAATCTCCCGGGGAAGAGAATCCTCACTTTTTCTTTTTAGAAGAACAATGGGCCTGCGGGGAGATAGGAGAAGACGCTCTTCTTCACAGCTTACTTCACAAAACTTTTTAATCTGCTCCATATTCAGCATCATTAAAGCAAAAGGTTTATCTACACGGTTCTTCCTTTCTCTTAATTTACTCACAACCTGGGGTTTTGTGGCATCACAGGCAAGATGATATCCTCCTATCCCTTTAACTGCTAATATTTTCCCATCCCTTATAAACTCAGCAGCAGTTTGGATAGGGTCATCAGCCTTTATCCTTTTGCCTTCCTCATCAAGCAATTTTACACTTGGACCACACTTCCAGCAGGCATTTGGCTGAGCATGGAATCTCCTGTTCGAAGGATCATGATATTCCAGCTCACAGTCCCTGCACATTTTAAAAGAGCTCATAGTTGTTCGCTGGCGGTCATAAGGAATATCTTTTATTATGGTAAATCGAGGACCACAATTGGTACAGTTGATAAAAGGATAAAGGTAACGTCTGTCGTGAGGATCAAATAGTTCTTTGAGACAATCATCGCATATACTAATATCAGGAGAGATGGGAAGAAACTTATCTTCATCCTTTCGGCTTGACTTGATCTCGAATTTTCTATAACCAACAGGAGGAAACTCTTCCCGGCTAACCTCCTCAATCACAGCAAGAGGTGGGGGTTTAATGCGGATATCTTCCAAGAATAACTCTATGTCCTCCCTTTTCCCTTCTACTTCTATATCAACTCCCCGGGTGTTGTTAAGAACATACCCTGATAATGAATGGGTCCTCGCAAGGTTATATATAAAGGGACGAAAACCTACTCCCTGAACTATTCCTTTTACGGTGATATGGAATCGGACAATTTTTTCTTTTTCTTTTCTGAGCAGAACCTTTGAATTTTCTACCATAGCTTTAGTATTTAAATTAATTTGGCAGCTAAATCTTTTACTGCTTTTCTCACCTCAGAACTTAAACCATTCCCCCATCCCAATTTCCTGGGTTGAATACCCAGGATAAAAATCTTAGCTCCTGTTTTCTTTCTCAAATAATCTACTACAAAACTCAAGGATAAAGTATGGGTAGAAAAGCTTAAGCCGGGTTCAACCTCCTCAATTAACCTGACCTCTCCCGGAGACCCACCAAAATCAGCAGAATCTACAATAAAAATTTTATCGGGCTTTATCTTTGCTATCACCTCAATATAATTTTCCGGAACCTGACCCCCATCTAAAAGATATATCTGGGAAAATCTGAGCTTCTCAGCCTTTTTCAACTCCTCAATAAATTTACATCCTGCTCCATCATCTCCTCTCATTAAATTCCCCACTCCTAAAAATACAACTTTGCCTTGAATGTATTTTTCTATTTCGATCATATAAAATATATAAAATAAACCTGTTAGGACAAGGTCTTAATATTATAAAATTATACAGGGTGAGCTCTATCCCTCAGTAAAAAACTGTATAAGAGACCCTGTCCCTTACTTATCCCCACTCTTCTCTTAGGGTAAGCTGTCTTCTGCAACTGGGACAGAGAATCCTAAGATTATCCGCCCGCTCCAGAGGAACATCTTTCGCTTTGGGAAGCTTCTCTCTAACAAGTTCTATATCTGTTAAGGAGGAAATAAGTAAATTGGGGTTAGAAAAGATAAGAGGTCCTAATCTGTCTCTAACCCAGGCAAGATGTTTTTTCGTAGTTAGAGGTTCTCCACAATGTTCACAGAATACCAACTCGTCTTCTATACTGGTTTTCGCTTCATCTCTGGATAAAACTGCCAGATCATAGCGGGTGGTAAGCTTTATACCCTTTTCTGTAAGACAATTGGCCTGACACTGACCGCAGAAAATACATCGATCGTAATGAAGGACCAATCTTCTTTTGCCATTGGGTGCAGAGCCTTCTATCTTTTCAATAGCACCCGGTGGACAGACATTGGCACAGGCTCCACAAACCACACACTCTGCCTCATCAAACTCTGCCTTACCCCGGTAACCTGGAGCAGCGGGTGAGGGAACCCTGGGAAATTTAGTAGTATAAGGGGGGCTAAACAGAGAAGTTACAGCTTCTTTTAGTTCTCTAAGTTTTGGATATTTCATTTATTATCTCCCCTTTTCATCGTGTCGCTTTTTATCAAACCTTTTCTTTTTCTTCTTCATACCTATCTACCACGCTTTTTTCCCATAGTTTAATCCTGCTTTTATGAGCAGCATGGGCAATAGCATGGGCAGCTGTGGGAGAACTCAATATTACAAATAAAATAGCAAGTATACTCTTTGCCAAAAATCCTGCAGCTAAAAAGGTTCCAAAAAGGATAAAGCAGGTGCCCAGAGTCACGCACTTGGTAGCTGCCTGAAGACGATTGTAAACATCAGGGAGCCTCACAAGACCAATACAGCCTAAAAGGTCAAATATAACCCCTATAAATATTAAAACCTTACCTGCAATTACTACCCCTTCATTCATCTAATCCCTTCCCCTCCAGATATTTAGCCAGAGTTAAAGTTCCTAAAAAACCCAAAAGAGCCCAAGCAATAGCAATATCCATAAAATAAGTTCTTGGTGTATAAATAACAAATAAGGCACAAAAACCTACTACTAAAATCCCCAGAATATCAACAGCTACTATTCTATCTGCAGCAGTAGGTCCACGTAAGACCCTGTAAAGACAGAGAAAACAACTCGCTATCAAAGGTGCAGCAAAGATAGCAGGAATACCCGGAATCATCCAAACACCTCCTTAAGTATAGGTTCAAACCTCTTTAAAATTCTTCTTGTTGCCTCCTCAATATCCACTGCCTTCACATTAATCCAGTGAACATAAAGATAACCATCATCAGTTAACTCTACAGTAAGGGTACCCGGGGTCAGGGTAATAGAATTTGCCAGAGCTACTCTACCGGTAAGAGTAGATAGATTAGTCTTTACCTTCACAATACCCGGCCTTATGGGAAGGCGGGGATGGAGGACTCTGTAAGCCACATCTAAATTTGCCAGGATACAGTAAAAGATAAAAATTGGTATATAAAGAAGAAGATAAAGCAACCTTTTTATCTGAAAAAAATTTTCTGGATGCTGAATAAAAAGATCAGCAAACCAGAAAGAGATAAAAAGAGAAACAGCTATCCCGATAAGAACCGAGGGTAAATAGAGTGTCCAGGTTAAAATCAGCCAGATAACAAAACCAACAATGAAAAGTACTATTTTTTTCATTCTATCCCCCCAGGATCAATGCACTGTATTTAGTCCCTTCCTGAAGAACTGCCACAGCAGGCTCTAAAACTACCTTCATTAAAGGATAAAACAAAACTCCTGTACCGATACATACAACAGCCAGTATAATCATCGAAGCACACATTATCCCCGGAACCTCTTTTATCTTGGACCATCTTTCCTTTAGAGTACCAAAGAAAGCAAACCTTTGAACCTTAAGATAGTAAGCCAGAGTCAGTACTGAAACAAGGACAGTTAAAACTGCAAGAGTAAATCTTTCAGCCTGAACCAGCCCAATAATTATAAAAAGCTTACTCCAGAATCCATTAAAAGGAGGAATGCCTGATATGGATAAGGAACCTATAGTAGAAGTGGCTCCAGTTACCGGCATAACCTTGCTAAGACCACCCATCTCTTCAAGTTTTCTGGTACCGGTTGAATACTCCACAGCTCCGGAGTTCAGAAAAAGCAGCGACTTAAAGGTAGCGTGGTTAAATAAATGGAATAGAGCCCCCAAAAGACCCCAGTAATTACCACAACCCAATCCTATCATTATATAACCTATCTGGGAAATAGAGGAATAAGCAAGGAGACGTTTAAAATCCCTCTGACGAAGAGCCAGGATGCCCCCTGCAACCATAGAGACTATTCCGAGAATCATAAAGACCCAGCTGAGTTGAAGATTCATTCCATAAACGTTAAAGAAAACTCTCATGATGGTATAAATTCCAAGCGCTTTTATTAATACCCCTGAGAGCATCGCTGAGATTGGAGCGGGGGCACTGGGATGTGCATCCGGAAGCCAGGCATGAAAAGGAACTATAGCAGCCTTTAAACCAAAACCGGCCAGGAAAAGAACAAGAGAGAAAGACAAAAGTAAATTCTTTTTGCCCTGAATTATCCCTCCAATATCGGCCATATTGAGACTTCCTGTAAGCCCGTACAAAAGACCTACGGAAAAAAGAACAAGAATAGAGGCCACCGAGCTCATAACCATATACTTAAAAGCTGCTTCCAGCTCTTCCGCTTCCACTCCAAAGGCAACCAGAGCATAAGAAGCAATGGAGGCGATCTCTAAAAATACAAACAGATTAAAAAAGTCTCCCGTCAGCACCACTCCATTCATCCCGGCAAGCATCAGGGCAAACAGGCTGTAGAATTTAGCCTTGGCGGTGAACCTTCTCATATAGCTTACTGAATATAAAGTAGCAAAAAAGGCAATCCAGTTAATTACCACCAGCATCAGAACGGATAATCCATCCAGAACAAGATTAATCCCCTTAGGTGGGAACCACTTTCCCATGGTATAGACAAAAATTCCGTTGTCTTTTAAAAAAGTAAGCAGGACAACAGAGAGAATAGCAAGAAGGAAAGTAACCAGATTAATTAAAACATCACTTATAACTTCCTTTGCCTTACCTAATAAAGCTAACACAAAGGCAGCTCCCAGAGGTAGACCTATAAATAGAGGAATTATATTCATACATGACCCTCCCGCACTATCCCTTTAGTCTCCTGATTTCTGTAACATCAAAGGTATGGTATCTTTGATAAATACGTATACAGATAGCCACAATAAAAGCCAGAGTGGCAATGCTAATAACAATAGCCGTTAACACCATAGCCTGAGGTAGAGGATCAACAAATTTGGCCACTTTTGCCTCTTCAGTTACTATAGGAGCAACACCACCCATTCTGTATCCCAGAAGAATCAGGAAGAAATTCACCGCATATTCCATAATTACAATCCCCATTACCATCTTCAACAAATTCTTTCTGATAACAACACAGTAAAGTCCGATAAGAAATACCACAAAAGAGAGAAAAAATAACATTCTTTAACTCCTTATCTTTTAGCCACAATTCTAAACATCACCAGAGTTAAAAATACAGCAAATATCCCTCCTGTTACCTTTAAGCCAATACCGATATTAGCAAAAGGAATAAATCCTGCCGAGATAATCTTTAAAGGATATCCTTTTGGCAAGAAATTAATAAAAAACCATCCCCCGATAACCATCCCTAAAACGGCAAGAGATAAGAAGATAAGAGCACCAACACTTTCCA